>NZ_JBHWUU010000155.1:0-8345 GCF_042737375.1 Streptomyces sp. NPDC060000 | reverse complement strand
CCAGTTCACGCTCGGACCGGCGTCAGCGTCAGCGCACGTCGCCCATGAGCTTCTTGACCTTGCCGCGGTACATCCACACCGCGACACCGGCGACCACGGCGAGCGTGGCCTCCAGGGTGACCACGCCCGTCTTGTTGAGGTCGGCGCCCGCGATGGACAGCAGGCCGGTCGTGGCGTCACCGGCGGTGACGGCCAGGAACCAGACGCCCATCATCTGCGAGGCGTACTTCGCGGGTGCCATCTTCGTCGTGACGGACAGGCCGACGGGCGAGAGCAGCAGCTCACCGACGGTCTGCACGAAGTAGATCGCCACCAGCCACAGCGCGGCCGCCTTGTGACCGCCCTCGGCGATCGACAGCGGGGCCAGGAAGAGGAAGAAGGACACGCCGACCAGGAGCAGACCCGAGGCGAACTTCACGATCGTGCTCGGTTCCTTGCCGCGCCGGTTCAGCGCGAGCCAGATCCAGGCGAAGACCGGGGCCAGGGCCATGATCAGGACCGGGTTGACGGACTGGTACCAGGAGACCGGGAACTCCCAGCCGAAGACGGTGTTCTTCGCCGACGAGTCGGCGAAGATCGACAGGGTCGAGCCGCCCTGGTCGTAGATCATCCAGAAGACGGCCGCGGCGACGAAGAACCAGATGTACGCCGACATCGACGACTGCTCGGTGCGGTCCAGGTCCTTGTCGCGCTTGATGCGGGTCAGCACCATGACCGGGATGATCACGCCGAGGAGGGTCAGCGGGACCAGCAGCCAGTTCAGCGTGTAGTGGCCGGAGAAACCGACGATCGCGTAGAAGACGAGGGCGATGCCGGCCCAGATCGCGGCCTTGCGCAGCGTCGAGGACTTCTCCTCGGCGGACAGCGGCATCGGGACGACGCTGGAGCGGTCGGCGAGGTGGCGGCTGCCGAGCAGGAACTGGGCCAGGCCCAGCGCCATGCCGAGCGCGGCGAGCGCGAAGCCCAGGTGCCAGCCGACGTTCTCGCCGATGGTGCCGATGACCAGCGGCGCGGCGAAGGCGCCGAGGTTGATGCCCATGTAGAAGACGGTGAAGCCACCGTCGCGGCGCGCGTCGTCCCGGCCCTCGTAGAGGTGGCCGACCATCGTAGAGATGTTGGCCTTCAGCAATCCCGAGCCGATCGCGACGAGACCGAGGCCCGCGTAGAACGTGCCGGACAAGGGCAGCGCCAGCGTGAGGTGGCCGAGCATGATGACCCCGCCGGCGACGGCGACGGTCTTGCGCGGACCCCAGACCCGGTCGCCGAACCAGCCGCCCGGCATCGCGAGCAGGTACACCAGCGACACGTACACGGAGTAGATCGCGGTCGCGGTCGCCGCGCTGAGGTGCAGGCCGCCCGGAGCGACGAGGTACAGCGGGAGCAGAGCCCTCATGCCGTAGTAGGAGAAACGCTCCCACATCTCGGTCATGAAGAGAGTGGCCAGTCCGCGGGGGTGGCCGAAGAAGGTCTTCTCGGAACCGGGGGTGCCCGGAGTCACCGAGTCCTTCGTCAGGCTGGACGCCATGGTCGTTCCTTGCTGGTCGGGACGCGCCGCACGGGAGTGCCGCGCGCCCGGTGGGGGGCGGCCGGCACCGGCGGACCGCTTCGTCCACCCCTACGCCCCGGGGGAGTCCGCTCCGGGTCTCGAAGCGGCGGACGGCGACCACCGGGATCCACGCCCCCTCGCTTCGGGGGCCCGGCCACAGGTCGTTCCTTTTGGAGGCCGGCGGGAACCGGCCCGCACACAAAAGTGACCTTCGGGTGTCAGGTGACCGCCGAAGGCCGTTGCGTGCTGCAGGCGTTCTTTCACCATACGGCAGCACAATGCCGCATATGGAAGGACTTGAGACACGGATCACAGGTGATCAAGGAACCGCGTGCGGGGATTTGAAGGTCTGAACCAGGATGCCATCCCTCGACCGTAGGTCTGTACCAAGATCGACGGCGGGACGGCCGACGCTCGACACGCCGTCTGTCCGGCATGTCCGTGAGTAAGAAACAGCGGGGCGATCACACTTCGGCCGCCGCCCGGCGCGGACTACCATCAGCTCATGACCCGTGTACTGCTCGCCGAGGACGACGCGTCCATCTCGGAGCCGCTGGCCCGTGCCCTGCGCCGGGAAGGCTACGAGGTCGAGGTGCGTGAGGACGGCCCCACCGCACTCGACGCCGGAATGCAGGGCGGCGTCGACCTGGTCGTGCTCGACCTCGGGCTGCCCGGCATGGACGGCCTGGAAGTGGCCCGCCGACTGCGCTCCGAGGGCCACGCCATCCCGATCCTCATCCTCACCGCGCGCGCCGACGAGGTGGACACCGTCGTCGGTCTGGACGCGGGCGCCGACGACTACGTCACCAAGCCCTTCCGGCTGGCCGAGCTGCTGGCCCGGGTCCGGGCCCTGCTCCGGCGCGGCGCGTCCGAGCCGCAGCAGCCGCCCGCCACCCACGGCGTCCGCATCGACGTCGAGTCGCACCGCGCCTGGATGGGCGAGGAGGAACTCCAGCTCACCGCCAAGGAGTTCGACCTGCTGAGGGTCCTCGTCCGTGACGCGGGCCGGGTCGTGACCCGCGATCAGCTGATGCGCGAGGTCTGGGACACCACCTGGTGGTCGTCGACCAAGACCCTCGACATGCACATCTCCTGGCTGCGCAAGAAGCTCGGCGACGACGCGGCGAATCCCCGCTACATCGCCACGGTGCGGGGCGTGGGGTTCCGCTTCGAGAAGAGCTGAACTCCCCCGGAGGGGGCACCCCCAACCGCTGCGGTCGGCCGACCGTGCGCGTTGCGTTGCCGGGTGCGGGGCCGGTGGGTCTTCTCGCGTCCACGCGGCGGAGCCGCATATCCGGCCCGGCCCCGCGCCCCCGGGTGAGTTGCCCGCCACCCCGTCCTGTGAAGCCACTGCCCGGAGGGGTTCGTGCGTCGCCGTCTCATTCAGTCCACGCTCGCCGTCGTGCTCGTCGTCATCGCCGTTTTCGGGGTGTCCCTCGTCATCGTCGAGACCCGCACGATCAGCAACAGCGCGCAGGAACGGGTGGACTCCGAGGCACTGCGGCTGGCCAGCATCGTGGACAGCCGCCTGGTCGGCTCGGAGAACGTCACCGCCCGGATACTGCGTGACCAGGTCACGCAGGACCGCTACGCCGAGATCCGGATGCCCGGCCGGCCGGTGATCCAGGTCGGCACCCAGCCCCAGGGCGATGTCATCACGGCGACGGCCAAGGGCGAGGAGGGCGAGAGCGTCCTGGTCCAGGAGCCGCGTTCCACGGTGACCCGGGAGGTCGGCCGCACGCTGCTGATCATCGGCCTGGTGGCGCTGCTGGCGGTGATCGCGGCGGTGCTGCTGGCCATCCGCCAGGCCAACCGTCTCGCGTCCCCTCTCACCGACCTCGCGGAGACGGCGGAACGGCTGGGCTCGGGCGACCCGAGGCCCCGGCACAAGCGGTACGCGGTTCCCGAACTCGACCGGGTCGCCGACGTCCTCGACGCCTCCGCCGAGCGCATCGCCCGCATGCTGACCGCCGAACGCCGCCTGGCGGCAGACGCCTCCCACCAGCTGCGCACGCCCCTGACGGCCCTCTCCATGCGCCTGGAGGAGATCACCCTCACCGACGACCCGGACACCGTGAAGGAGGAGGCGACGATCGCCCTGACGCAGGTGGAACGCCTGACGGACGTCGTCGAACGCCTCCTGACCAACGCCCGGGACCCGCGCACCGGCTCGGCGGTCACCTTCGACCTCGACGAGGTCATCCAGCAGCAGCTCGCCGAGTGGCGCCCCGCCTACCGCGGGGTGGGCCGGGCCATCGTCAGCTCCGGCAAGCGCAACCTGCGGGCGGTGGGCACGCCGGGAGCGGTCGCCCAGGTCCTGGCCGCCCTGATCGAGAACTCGCTCATGCACGGCGGCGGCACGGTGGCCCTGCGCACCCGCGTCACCGGCAACCAGTCCGTCGTCGAGGTCACCGACGAGGGCCCCGGCGTCCCCGCCGATCTGGGTGCCCGTATCTTCGAGCGGGCCATCAGCGGCCGTAACTCCACCGGCATCGGCCTGGCGGTCGCCCGCGACCTGGCGGAGGCCGACGGCGGCCGTCTGGAGATGCTCCAGGCCCAGCCCCCGGTCTTCGGTCTGTTCCTGTCCCGCACGGCCCCGCAGAAGCGGACCGCCGAGGACGGCGAGCCCACGGTCAGATAACGCCCGCCCGGGGCGCGGTCCGCTCGCCGCTCAGCCCATCCGCCGCTCGGTCCGCCGCTGAGCCCATCCGCTGCTCGGTCCGCCGGTCGCTCGGCCGTCGGGCGTTCCGTCCGCCGGCCGTCGAGCCCGCTCGCCGTTGTGTGCCCTCGCCGCTGAGCCCATCCGCTGCTCGGTCCGCCGGTCGCTCGGCCGTCGAGCCCGCTCACCGCTTGGTCCGCTCGCCGTCGTGTGCCCTGGCCGCTCAGCCCATCGCCGTTCGGTCCGCCGGTCGCTCGATCCGCCGACCGCTCGTCCGCTCGCTCAGCCCGTCGGGCGTTCCGGCTGCCGGCCGTCGAGCCCGCTCACCGCTCGGTTCGCTCGCCGTCGTGTGCCCTCGCCGCTCGGTTCATCCGCTGCTCGGTCCGCCGGTCGCTCAGCCGCCGGGCGTTCGGTCCGCCGGCCGTTCGGTCCGCAGGGCGTTCCGTCCGCCGGCCGTCGAGCCCGCTCGCCGTCGTGTGCCCTCGCCGCTCGGTTCATCCGCCGCTCAGCCCACCCGTTGTTCGGCCCTCGGCTCGGGCTTGCGGGACTGTTCGGCCACGGTGAGGAACGACTCGGCGCCGGCCACGGCCTCCTTCGCCGGCAGCGCCCGGAACACCCACGTCCGGTACGACCAGAACCGGAACAGGGTCGCGATCCCGATGCCGACGAACTTGAACACGTTGCTCTGCAGCGGGCTGTCCCACCCGAACCCGTAGGTCGCCGCGAACAGCAACCCGTTCTCGATCACCAGTCCCACCGTGCTGAACAGCAGGAACAGCGTCAGTTCCTTCGTGCGCCCGCTCTTGTCGCGGTCACGGTAGGTGAAGTATCGGAACCCCACGTAGTTGAAGACGATCGACACGACGGTCGCTATGACACTGGCGCGCACCACCGGCAGGTCGGTCAGATGCCGGACCAGGTTGAAGACGCCGAGGTTTACCAGCAGCCCCACGCCGCCCACGGCTCCGAACTTCGCGAGCTCGCGGACGACCCTCCTCAGCCCCGAGGAACCATGTGCCATGGTCGTACAGGCCCCCGTCCGGGATCGGTTTCGTCAACCCAGCCATGCTAACCACCACTCTTGTCGGTTTCCTGTGGTCCGGCTCACGGGGCCGTGACCAGCGGGGAAGAAGCGGGGAGGAAGCGGGGATATGGCGGGTATGAGACGGGAAAGGTCCCGGTAAGAGGCACGGAATTCGGCCTCGGTGGCGCGGCCGATACCCTGGGGTGGTGACGTTCCCGGTAGTCGGCATGGTCGGCGGGGGCCAGCTCGCTCGTATGACACACGAGGCGGGCATCCCGCTCGGCATCAGATTCAAGCTCCTCAGTGACACCCCACAGGATTCCGCGGCGCAGGTCGTGAGCGATGTCGTCATCGGCGACTACCGCGATCTCGACACGCTCCGTGAGTTCGCGCGCGGGTGCGATGTGATCACCTTCGATCACGAGCACGTACCCACCGAGCACCTCAGGGCGCTGGAGGCGGACGGCATCCCCGTCCGCCCGGGCCCCGACGCGCTGGTGCACGCCCAGGACAAGGGGGTGATGCGCGCGAGACTCGACGCGATCGGCGTCCCCTGCCCCCGGCACAGGATCGTGACCGACCCGGCGGACGTCGCCGCGTTCGCCGCCGAGGGCCTGGCCGAGGGCGCCGAGGGCGACGGCTTCCCGGTCGTGCTGAAGACCGTCCGCGGCGGCTACGACGGCAAGGGCGTGTGGGTCGTCGACTCGGTCGAGGAGGCGGCGGACCCGTTCCGGGCCGGCGTCCCCGTCCTGGCCGAGGAGAAGGTCGACTACGTCCGCGAGCTCGCGGCCAACGTCGTGCGCTCCCCGCACGGACAGGCGGTCGCCTACCCGGTGGTCGAGTCGCAGCAGGTGGGCGGCGTCTGCGACACGGTGATAGCCCCTGCGCCCGGCCTGGACGGGGCCCTCGCCCTGCGGGCCGAGGAGATGGCCCTGCGCATCGCCAAGGAACTGGACGTGGTCGGCCACCTCGCGGTCGAGCTGTTCGAGGTCCGCAACGCCGACGGCTCCTCCGCCGTCCTCGTCAACGAACTGGCGATGCGCCCGCACAACTCGGGCCACTGGTCGATGGACGGCGCGATCACCTCGCAGTTCGCCAACCACGTCCGCGCCGTTCTCGACCTCCCGCTCGGCGATCCGCGTCCGCGCGCCCCCTGGACGGTCATGGTCAACGTCCTGGGCGGCGACTACCCGGACATGTACTCCGCGTACCTGCACTGCATGGCCCGCGACCCCCAGCTGAAGATCCACATGTACGGCAAGGACGTGAAGCCCGGCCGCAAGGTCGGCCACGTCAACACCTACGGCGACGACCTGGACGACGTCCTCGAGCGCGCACGTCACGCAGCCGGTTACCTGAGAGGCACGATCACCGAATGAGCCCAGTTGTAGGCATCGTCATGGGTTCGGACAGCGACTGGCCCGTCATGGAGGCCGCCGCGCAGGCCCTCGACGAGTTCGAGATCGCGTACGAGGTCGACGTCGTCTCCGCGCACCGCATGCCGCGCGAGATGGTCGCGTACGGCGAGCAGGCCGCCGAGCGCGGCCTCAAGGTGATCATCGCGGGCGCCGGCGGCGCCGCCCACCTCCCCGGCATGCTCGCCTCCGTGACCCCGCTCCCGGTGATCGGCGTACCCGTGCCCCTGAAGTACCTGGACGGCATGGACAGCCTGCTGTCGATCGTGCAGATGCCGGCCGGCGTCCCGGTCGCCACGGTCTCGGTGGGCGGCGCCCGTAACGCCGGACTGCTGGCCGCCCGCATCCTCGCCGCCCACGACGAGGAACTGCTCGCCCGCATGCGGGACTTCCAGCAGGAGCTGAACGACCAGGCCACCGAGAAGGGCAAGCGCCTGCGCGCCAAGGTCGAGGGCTCGAACGGCTTCGGTTTCGGAAAGTGACGGAGATGACCTCACTGGACGCGGCCCGCGAGCTCCTGCGCGAGTTCCCCGTCGTCGACGGCCACAACGACCTGCCCTGGGCGCTGCGCGAGCAGGTCCGCTACGACCTCGACGCCCGCGACATCGCCACCGACCAGCACGCCCACCTGCACACCGACATCCCCCGGCTGCGCGCCGGCGGGGTCGGTGCGCAGTACTGGTCGGTGTACGTCCGCGCGGACCTGCCCGACGCGGTCCCGGCGACGCTGGAGCAGATCGACTGCGTGCGGCGGCTCGTCGCCCGCCACCCGGGGGACCTGCGCGCGGCACTGACGGCCGCGGACATGGAGGCGGCGCGCGCGGAAGGCAGGATCGCCTCGCTCATGGGGGCGGAGGGCGGCCACTCCATCGCCAACTCGCTCGGCACCCTGCGCGGCCTGTACGCGCTCGGCGTGCGCTACATGACGCTCACCCACAACGACAACGTGGACTGGGCGGACTCCGCGACCGACGAACCGAGGGCGGGCGGCCTGTCCTCCTTCGGCCGCGAGGTCGTGCGCGAGATGAACCGCGAGGGCATGCTGGTCGACCTCTCGCACGTGGCGGCGACGACGATGCGGGACGCGCTCGACGCGACGACCGCACCGGTGATCTTCTCCCACTCCTCCGCCCGCGCGGTCTGCGACCACCCCCGCAACATCCCGGACGACGTCCTGGAACGCCTCCCGGCCAACGGCGGCATGGCGATGGTGACCTTCGTGCCGAAGTTCGTCCTGCAGGCGGCGGTCGACTGGACGGCAGCCGCCGACGACAACATGCGCGCCCACGGCTTCCACCACCTCGCCACCACCCCCGAGGCGATGAAGGTGCACCGGGCGTTCGAGGAGACGAACCCCCGGCCGATCGCCACCGTCGCCACGGTCGCCGACCACCTCGACCACATGCGCGAGGTCGCCGGCATCGACCATCTCGGCATCGGCGGCGACTACGACGGCACCGCCTTCACCCCCGACGGGCTCGACGACGTCTCCGGCTACCCCCGTCTGATCGCGGAGCTCCTCGACCGCGGCTGGTCAGGGCCGGACCTCGCCAAGCTGACCTGGCAGAACGCGGTACGCGTCCTCGGCGCGGCCGAGGACGTCGCCCGCGACCTCCAGGCGACCCGGCCGCCCTCCCACGCGACGATCGAGTCGCTGGACTGCTGACCGGGCCCCTGGGCTTCGGCGGGGCGGTCGGTGGG
>NZ_JBHWUU010000154.1:0-8647 GCF_042737375.1 Streptomyces sp. NPDC060000 | reverse complement strand
GCCGTCGGACACCCGACGGCAGGGCCGGCCGTCCCGTCCGCCACGTCATGACGCACTCCGGCACGGCAGCAGGGGCCGGCCCGGACCGCCTGCCGGGTCCCGACAGGGCGCTGTGTCCTGCATCACTCTCTTCGGGTGAGTAGCGGGCCCGGGTCCGGTGCGTACCCACCCGTGACGAGCGGAGCCCGGATGCGAGGATGAGGCCGTCATGACTGCTGGGTGGGGTGGGCGCACGATACGGACCGCGGTGTTCGCGGCCGTGTGTGTGCTGCTCGCTGCCCTCGGACACGTACTCATGTCGGGCTACGCGGCGCCTTGGTGGACGATGTCCGCCGGCTTCGCCGCCGCGAGCGGTGTCGGCTGGACTCTGGCGGGCCGTGAGCGCGGGCTCCCGCTGGTGGTGTCCGTCGTGGTCGTCGCACAGGGGGCGCTCCACTCGGCCTTCTCGTGGGGCCGGCCGGCGGCGCCGGGAACCGGTACCCGTTCCGTGGCCCAGGACATGAGCGGCATGCCCGGGGGTGCGATGCCCATGGACGCGATGGACATGGGTTCCATGCCCATGGGTTCCACGCAGTCCATGGGCATGGGCCACGCGGCGCACGCCGAGTACTTCGGCCACATGGTCCACGGCACCGGCGGCACGTCGTCGCTCGGCATGCTCGCCGCCCACACGCTGGCCGCTCTGCTGACCGGTCTGTGGCTGGCGTACGGCGAGCGGGCCGCGTTCCGTCTCCTGCGGGCCGTCGCCGGATGGCTGGCCGCTCCGCTGCGGCTGCCCCTCGTCGGCCTGCCCCTCGCACCGCGTCGGCCCAGCCTGCGGCCGACGCGCGAACGTGCCGAGCGGATCCCACGGCTGACGCTCACGGACACGATCATCTCTCGGGGGCCTCCGGCCGGGACCGCTGTCATCTGAGGCAGCCGGTTTCCCGAGGCCGTCCCGCAGGCGCCGCATCCGTCGGTTCCGAGGCTTCGGGCACGGGGGCGCGCTCACGTCGTACGCCCCCATCCCACTTCCGTCCCGGGACCTTCCGCTGCGGCGGAACCCACACCCGGCGCGCCCTGCGCACGCGCGTGCGCGTGCTGCGCCGTGCCGATGGGTCCCGGACCACCCGAGAAGGACATCAGGTGATCACTCCTGTCCTCCCCCTGCCGTCCAGGAAGCGCGTGGCGGGGCGCATGGCGTCCGATCAGCCCGTCGCGACGGCATCGCCCGACGACCCGGCCACCGTCTGGGCCCTCGCCGCCCGCGCCGGCGATCCCGACGCCGTGGACCGCTTCGTGCGGGCCCTGCGTCCGGACGTCGTCCGCTACGTCACCTACCTCTCCGCGGACCGCCAACTGGCCGACGACCTCGCGCAGGACACGTTCCTGCGGGCGCTCGGCAGCCTGCACCGCTTCGAGGGGCGTTCGTCGGCACGCACCTGGCTGCTGGCCATCGCGCGCCGCACGGTCATCGACAGCCTGCGGTACGCCGCCGCCCGGCCGCGGTCGGCCGACCTGGACGACTGGACGGCCTGCGCCGAGCGGGCCCAGCCGAGCGGCCTGCCCGGATTCGACGACGGCGTGGCCCTGCTCGACCTGCTGGACGCGCTGCCCGCGGAGCGCCGCGAGGCGTTCGTCCTCACCCAGTTGGCGGGGCTGCCCTACGAGGAGGCTGCGGAGGCCGGCGGCTGCCCGGTCGGGACGATCCGCTCCCGGGTGGCGCGGGCCCGCGCGACCCTGGTCGAGCTTCTCGACGAAGCCGAGGGATCCGGGACGCCCCCGACTGCCCTGGCCGCGTGACGATCGGGGCGCCGGTGCCCGCGTCGGGGACCTGGCCCGGTGGCCCAGGCCAGGTGGACCGGGTGGTCGGCGGCCCGCAGCGGAACGGTTTCGCGCAGCGCGGGCTCGTCGACCTGGATCACCCCGGTCGGCGACTCCTTCGACAATGCCCTGGCGGAGAACCTGTGGATGCTGATCAAGACCGAGTGCATCCGCGGACGGACCTTCGACACCAGAGCCGAGGCGAATCTCGCGCTCTTCGAGTACATCGACGGCTTCCATCGAGTGCGAAGAGAAGCACTACGCCGACCAGGCAACGGCCGGACCAGTGAACCTGAAAACACGTCAACCTGCCCTGACCTGCTGGTCAGCCACTCCCGCGCAGCGGGGGAACCTCATTCCGAGACAGAGCGACTAGGGCCGCCAGGGCTTGTTCGAGCTGGGCCTTGCCCTGAGCGGTTGCCTGAACCGCTGACCCACGCCCGTGTTGCCACGATCCGCGGCAGGCCCTCTCGGCGCACCGCGATGGCGGCCGATCACCTGATGACCGGTGAAGCCTGCACCACCCCCAAGTCGGAAGCCTGGGCCACTGCGTGCCGACTGCTGCGGAAGCCATGATCGATGGTGTGCCCAGGAGCGAACGGAAGAGCGAGCACACGGGAGTCGAGCGAATGCGGGAGGAGGGTTCCGTCATGTCCTGTACCGGGCAGTCGGCGAGGCAGCCGGTCGGTCTGTCGCGCCCAAGGGGCGCCGCGATCTCCGGCCGGGCCGGTACGGCGCTCCTCGGGTTGGGTCTGGTGATGGTTCCGTGGATCGTCTATCTGCACACCGATCTCCCCGCCGCCGTCCACGCCGAGCACTGGGACTGGGCCTGGACCGGGCTCGACGCGATCGAGGCGCTCGGGCTGATCACGTCGGGGCTGCTGCTGCGCCGGGGAGACACCCGGGTCTCCCTCACCGCCACGGTGGTCGCGACGCTGCTGACCGTCGACGCCTGGTTCGACACGATGACGGCGGCCCCCGGCGCGGACCTGGCGCTGGCACTGGTCATGGCCGTGTGCGTGGAGATTCCCCTTGCGGTGACATGCGCCGTCCTGGCCTGGCGCTGTTTCCCGGCCAGGACGGCGGGTTAGGGGTGTCAGGGCAGTCGTATCACCTGGGCCGCCCAGGACAGGCCCGCACCGAAGCCCGTGAGCAGTGCGAGCCCGCCGCGGGGCACGGCGCCGGTCTCCCTGAGCCGGTCCAGGGCGAGGGGCACGGACGCCGCCGAAGTGTTGCCGGTGTGGGTGATGTCCCGGGCCACGGCGACATGTGGGGGGAGGGCCAGACGGGAGACGAGCGCGTCCGTGATACGGAGATTGGCCTGATGCGGCACGAACGCGGCCAGGTCACCGGTGGTCACCCCCGCCGCCGTCAGCGCCCGTTCGGCGACCGTGGGGATCTCCCCGACCGCCCAGCGGAACACCTCGGTGCCTGCCATGCGCATGGTCGGCCAGGGCAGTTCGGGATCGTCGCGGTGTTCCAGCCAGGTCGCGGAGTGTGCGATGAGATCCCGCTGACCGCCGTCCGACCCCCACACCACGGGGCCGATGTCCTGCTCGTCGCCCGGTCCGACCAGCGCCGCCCCGGCGCCGTCGGCGAAGAGGAACGCGGCGGACGCGTCGTGCGGGTCGACTATGTCGCTCATCTTGTCGGAGCCGATCACCAGTACGTGATCGGCCGTGCCGCTGCGGACGAGTCCGTCGGCGACGCCGAGGGCGTAACAGAAGCCGGCGCAGGCCACGTTGAGGTCGAGTGCCGCCGACCCGGTGCCCAGCCGGTGGGCGACCTCGGGCGCGCCGCCGGGGCTCTGCCGGAGATGGGACATGCTGCCGAGCAGGACCATGTCGACGTGGTCGGGAGCGATGCCCGCCTCGGCAAGCGCCTTACGGCCCGCTTCGACGGCCATGTCCGGCACGGTCTCGTCGGGCTCCGCGTAGCGGCGTTCGACGATGCCGGTACGCCGCCGGATCCATTCGTCGGGGCGGCCGGTACGGGCCTCCAGCTCCTCGTTGCCCACGATGCGGCGCGGCCGATAGGCCCCGATGCCGAGGATCCGCGCGCCCCTGCCGGGCCGTTGCGTCTTCATGCCCACGGAGTGTGGAGGCCGTTGCTATTGCGTCGCTATACGTCCCTGTCCGGGCCGGACAGACGGACGGAGCGGCCTCTCCCGTTGGAGGAGAGACCGCCCCGTGAGGTCGGACCGGATCGGTGGGGGTCAGGCGAGGACGAAGCCGTTGCCCGCGCGGTGGCTGCGGCTGCGGCGGTTGTCGAGGTGGACGAAGGTACGGTGCAGCCAGCGGTCGTGGCCGTCGTAGCGGGGTTCGAAGGACGTCCGGCCGTGGACGGAGAGGCGGTTGTCGACGAAGGCCAGCTCACCCGGCTGGAGAACCAGCATCGCGGCCACGTCGAGCAGGGCGCCGCGCAGCACGTCCAGGGCCTCGGCGGCCTCCTCGTCGAGCGGGACGGTGGCGCTGAAGTCGACCTGGATGTCCGGGTCGTCGCGGTCGCCGTCCAGCACGGCGTGCTGCGGCGTCGAGTCACCGGCGTGGAAGGACGGCGGCGGCTGGGTGACGAACCGCGGGGCCATCAGCACCTCGGCGACCCGGTCCGGGACGAGGACCAGGGCCCGGCGGATCGAGGAGACCAGGGTGCCCGCCGTCCCGGAGTGGTCGTTGCGCAGGCAGAACAGGCCGACGTAGTCGGGGCGGTGCGGGTGGAAGGCGTTCTCCACGTGGAGTTCGAGGAGGGTGGAGCCGGCGTTGCTCTGGGACTCCTCCCGCCCCGGCACCGGGACGACGTTCTGCACCAGGGCGCCGGACTTCTCCTCGCGGTAGGCCACCACCTCACCGAGGCTCTGGCTGATCAGCGAGGTGACCGCGGCGGGCAGGGTGGCCTGGCGTTCCACCGACTCCGGCACCGTCGGGGTGTCGGGCAGTACGGCGTCGTACACCGGCAGGTTGCGCAGGATCAGCAGCCCGTCCTTGCCGGGGTCGTGGCGGTAGTCGCGTATCTCCTCCCGGACCCGCAGCGGAAGCCGGCAGGCGAGCCGGCGGGCCGCGTCCATCCAGGCGCGCTCGTCGACCAACCGGGGTGGAAACAGGGCCAGTTCCTCCGCGAGTCGGGCCATCTGGTCACGTTCGGTACCGGTCAGCGTCAATCCGGTCTGCGCGCTGATCGGTGCCGGCAGGGCGGTGGTCATCGTGATGTCCCTTTCAGGCTCTCGTTCACTCGGTGGGGGTTCAGGGGGTTCAGGGGGGTCAGGGGAATTCGGCTCGGTTCAGGCGGTCCGGGCCAGGTGGCTCCGGACGCGGCCGAGCAGCTCCGGCTCGAGCGGCTCCAGGTAGAAGTGGCCGCCCGGGAACACGCACAGCTCGAACCTGGAGGCGGTCGTCTCCGACCAGGAGCGGACCGCCTCGATTCGGCACGCCGGGTCGCTGTCGCCGGTGCAGGCGATCACCGGGATCCCGAGGGTCGTGCAGGGGGTGGGCCGGTACGACGTCAGGAGCCGGAAGTCGGCGCGGATGCTGGGGAGCACCAGGTCGAGCAGCGCGGGCACCTCCAGGGCCTGCGCCGCGTCGCTTCCCAGCTTCCGTACGACGTCCAGCAGCGCCTCGTCGTCGCCGACCGGCAGCCGCGAGTGGTCAAGCCGGTGCGGCGCCTCGGCCCCCGACACGAAAAGCCGTACGGGCGGCGGGGCACCGGGCCGGGCGGCGAGCCGGAGTGCCACCTCGTAGGCGACCAGGGCGCCCAGGCTGTGGCCGAACAGGGCCACCGGTACGTCCAGCAGCGGCTCGACCGCCGCCGTCACCTCCGTGACGAGCTCGTCCATCGAGGCAGGAAAGGGATCTCTCTGCCGGTCCTGGCGGCCGGGGTAGCACACCGCCAATACCTCGATGTCCGCCGGGAGATGGCGGTGCCAGGTACGGAAGGCGGTCGGGCTGCCACCCGCGTGCGGGAAGCAGAGCAGACGGATCCGGGGCCGGGTCGGCGGCCGACCGTCCAGCCGGCGGTGGCTGCGGAACCAGCGGCTCGCCCGGGCCGCCGCAGCGGGGCGCGGCGCACTCACTTCGCCGCGTCCTTTCGGTGCCCGTCGCGCTCCCGTGCGGTGGCCTCGTCGATCGCCCGCTGCCACAGGTGGGCGAGGTGATGCTGTCCCGACCAGACCGTGGCGAGCAGGTGCCGGACGAGTTCGCGTCCGCCGGCCGCGTTGCTGAGCAGCACGGCGCCCGTGCCCGACTGCGCGCGCAGTCCCGTCATCGCCTGGTACCCGGTGGCCTGGCCGCCGTGCCCGAACTCCAGGTCGCCGCCGGTGTCGTCCAGGATCGTGCTCCAGCCGTAGTTGCGTCCCGCCTGGGGAGTGAGCATCCGCCGCACCAGCCCGGCGTCGACCAGGCCGCCCGGACGCCCCAGGTGACAGCGCCGGATCTCCAGGCCCAGCCGGGCGAGGTCGCCCGCGGTGGTCCACAGACCACCGGCGGCCGTCTCCGGATGGATCACGAAGCCGTCGGGGACCGGCGTGCCGTCCGCCCGGTGGCCACGTGCGAAGAGCCGCCCGGAGGTGTCGGGGAACACCGAGTCGAAGCCGCTCGCGGTCATCCCGAGGGGCTCGAACAGCAGCCGGCCGACCAGCTCCGGGAACGGCTCCCCGGTCAGATCGGTCATGGCCTGCTGGAGCACCGAGAAGTTGAGCGGGCTCAGCTTGAACACCTCGCCCGGCGCGTCCCGGCGCCGCACGGGCGGTGTCTTGGCCGGGGGACGGCCGTGCAGCACGTCGAGCACGGTCGGCACCGGGTCGTACCGGTGGTAGTAGTCGTCACGGGCCGGATGCGGGGCCAGCCCCGCCTGGTTGGCGAGCAGCGAGGCCGCCGTGACCGGCTCCGGGCCGGGCGGCACTTTCCACGACCGGAGATAGTCGTTGATGTCGCGGTCGAGCTCGACCAGGCCGTCCGAGACCAGACGCAGCAGCGCGAAGGTCGTCACGTGCTTGCTGATCGATCCGGCGGCGAAGAGGGTGTCCTCGGTGACCGGGGTCGGATCGTCGACGCCGAGCGTTCCGAAGGCGCGGACCGACGTCACTTCGCCGTCGTGGATCAGGGCGATGCTCGCGCCCGGTACGCGGTGCAGTGTCATCAGTTCGGTGACGGCGTCCGAGGCGGCGGCCTGGTGTGTGGCGTGGGCCGAGTGGGCCGGACGTCCGCCGGACTGCCCCAGGAAGGAGGTCAGTTCACGCAGTTGCGCGTCCGCGAGGCCGCGCACGGTGTCGGCGTCGTGCACGCACTCGCCGTACGTCCAGCGCAGGTACAGCTGGTCGTCCCGCACCTGGGCGTCCAACTCCAGCAGGTGGGGGCGCGGAGCGTCCGGTGCGGCAGCGGGCGCGATGTGCGCCGGGGCGAAGACCAAGGGCACGTCGGACGACCGCTCCGTCTCGGTCACCGCTGCTGGGGTGAAGCGGAAACCCACCTGGGGAGCGGGCGAACGCCCGAGCTCCTCCGCCAGTTCGGAGTCGGCCGCCAGATGGCGCAGCAGCCCGTAGGCCTGCGCGAACGACGGCACCGCGCGCAGCTGCCGCCCCACCGAGCGGACCGAACCCGCTAGGTCCCGTCCCTTCGGCAGCCGCAGCGAGACGGGATGACGGTCGGCGAGCGGTCCGACGGTACGGGAGAGGGCGGCGCCGAGGGCCGCGTCCCGACGCGGGTCCGAGGCGACGTCGATCTCGACGCGTTCACCTCCGGACCAGTCCGCCAGGACGCGGCCGAGGGAGGTCAGCAGCAGGTGCTCGGGCTCCGGCCCGGCCAGCAGGAGGGCGGTCTGCGCGGCCGGAAGCACCACGGTGAGGGACCTGGCCGTCGCTTCGGTGTCGTTGTCCCGGCCGTCGGGACGGTCCAACGGAAGTACCGCGGCGGGCGGCCGACCGAGCCAGTACTCGGCCAGATCGGGCAGGGACTCCGACCGCGCCTGCTCGGCCAGCTGCTCCGCCCACGTCCGCCAGGGCGTGGCGATGGGTTCGAGATCCGCCGGCGCTCCCGAAACGAGCGCGCGGTAGGCGGAGTTGAGGTCCGCGACGATCGTCGGCCAGGACCCCTCGTCGGCGGCCAGGGCATGGACGGTCAGCCACAGCTCGTCCGGCTTCTCGTCGTCGACGCGTACCAGGGTGCCTCGGACCAGCGCTCCGTGCGCCGGTTCGAGTGCGGCGCCGGCCTCCGCCACCGCCCGGCCGATCGCCGCCCGTCGCAGGCCGTCCGGCACCGACCGCAGATCGAGAGGGACGACGCGAGCCGCGCCGGCCTCCCCCTCCACGGCACGACCGTTTTCGGTCAGTATGAGGCGGAGCGCCTGATGGTGGTTCACCACCGCGCGCAGCGACCGGTCGAGCAGCCCTACATCGGGTTGTGCGCTCAGGGCCAGACGTACGGTACGTCCGCCGGACGCACCCTGGTCGATCAGCCGCAACTGACTTGGCGTCAGCGGCACGCCGTCCCCGTGGTCGCCGTTCGGCCCGCCGACCGGAACCATTGCCGCCAGTTCGGACAGCGTCTTGGCCTGCAGGACCATCCACACCGCGAGCCCAAGGCCCGCCGCCCGGCACGCGGACAGCACTTGGACGGCTCGGATGGAGTCGCCCCCGAGATCGAAGAAGTTGTCCTCCGCTCCGACTCGCTCCACGCACAGGACGTCGGACCAGATCGCGGCCAGCTTTTCTTCGACCGGGGTGCGGGGGGCGACGTAACGCTGTGTGGTGGAGATCGTCGGACCGGGAGTGGGGAGGGCTCGGTGGTCGACTTTGCCGTTGGTGGTCAGCGGGATCGCGTCGATGGCGATGAAGGCGGCCGGGATCATGTATGCG
>NZ_JBHWUU010000153.1:0-8964 GCF_042737375.1 Streptomyces sp. NPDC060000 | reverse complement strand
GATCGCCTCTTCGAGCAGGGCCTGGAAGACGCCCGCTTCCCGCCATCGCATGAAGCGGTTGTAGACCGTCTGCCAGGCGCCGAACCCCCTCGGGCGTCTCGCGCCACTGACTGCCGGTGCGGAACCTCCAGAGCACCCCCTCGAACTGCTCACGCAGCCGCTCGGGGTAGGGGCCGAACCTGCCGACCGGCAAGAACGGCCCGATGAACTCCCACTCTCTGTCCGTGAGTTGCGCACGTGTCAACCGAAGTCCTACTCGACCGGCACCCCAGCCAGGACCCGAAGCCCGGTTTTGATCACAACTACAGACAATCCCTAGTAGATCAGGCCATGCGTGATCCGCGAGGGTGGGGGAGAGGCACCAGCCAGGGGATGTGCACTCCGCGTGGACTCTAGCGGCACGCGTGTGGCACGCCTCGAACACGACGAAGGGCCAGCCTGGGAGGAAACCCTCCTGAGCTGGCCCTTTTCCGGTGCCCCCGGCAGGATTCGAACCTGCGACACCCGCTTTAGGAGTTCGATCCGGGCCCGCTGGGGCTGCGGCTGTCACCTGGTGCGGCGGCCGGACAGAGTCGCTGGTGTACGCGCCCGTCCGGCGTCGTTGATGTCAGCCTTGGATGTCAGCCGTCCATCAGATCCGGGTAGGGACAGAGTTCTAGCTCGGCGGTCGGACGGTCGGCCCACTTCCACCAGACGTGTTGGTTGGAGCCGCCAGCCAGACCACACGGCAGGTGCGAAGTTCGTCCTCCTCGCGGTGGCAAAGCGCCATCGCGCCGGCCCTCCTCTCGAACATGAGCTCCGAGTGCCTAGGGTGGGGCCGAGCCGCTAGGCAGGAGTCCCACCTTCCTACAGCCCACGGTGGTGGTCGCGAGCAACGGCGCCTGTGCAGGGGCTAGCGCCGTCCCCTAGCATCCGCCGGTTCCGGGTAAGCCGGCTGAGAGCTCTAGGAAATCACAAACAGGGGCGCATGACGGCGAAGGAAATTTCCGTCCATTCACTCGCCTGATGACTTACCAGGAACTCATACGAGTAGCGAACCTCATGAGAAACTACTGATGATTTGGTCCTATCGAGAAGATCGACGAGGAACGCATAATCAGTCTCCTCATGCCCAGTCTTCATCAGGCTAAAAACGTGATGAAGTGAAACTTCCTTAGCCTGTACAGCCTCAATCAGGACTTGCAGCAATAGTTCTCGATCATCCCGCTCGTGCGGCGGATCTGTCGCTACAACACCGAGAGCGGCGAGAAATCTCCGGGCCGGGTCCGAGCCCCAGTCTGCCTTGACCCTCTCCCACTCAGCTTTAATTAGCAGCCCGTAACGTCGATGAGCCCCGGTCCATCCCGTAGCCGACATAGCGATACGCCCCAAGCCGACCTTGCTAAAATCTCTGGTCCAATCTTTTACTACGAAATCTGGAACCCTTGGAGCCCAAAGATACCCAGGGCAAACTTGCATGCCGTGAAGGTTAAGGAAGTCACTCCAGCTCTCGTCGACTTCCACTCCCTCGAGCCAGGACAAAAACGCATGAGAATCGCTCGCCAGACATTTTACGACTCTCTCCATCACAGGCCTAGAAAATAGTGCCCTGCGATGGCGAGAAGCATGTCGAGGCAGTACATTGAAGACGACACTGGCTAGCCTGGACTTAGCCGCCACCTCTCCCATGCTCTCGATCGCCTCAACTAGCGCCAACACGTCAGAGGAATCCCACACCTCGCGATCATTTGGATAGAAACTCGCCGCTGAAAGCGGAAAGAAAGCACTTCTACTCGTGCGCCAGGAGTCGAAATCTGACGCACACATTTCACGCAACTCGCTTTGTTCCCAAGAGTCCTCCAGAGAAAACCAGTCGGCTGCGTCTCCCATGTAACCGGATTCGATCATGGAAGCGGCGTCTTTGCCGTGCTGATCACGGAGGCGGAGAGCGTACAGAACAATCCACGGAAATCGGTTAGCCCACATTTGATAGTCACTTGCGGCAGGGCAATCGGCGCGAACAACGTCTGCCAAAGTCCGCTTACTAGGACGCTCTGAAAACAGATGGATCTTAGATAGCCAGTGCTCTTCAGGGAAGTCTAGGTTGAGCGCAGGCCCGAATTCGGAATCTGCTCTGTTGCAACAAGTGACCCTTACTTCGATGGTGGCCCGCTCTCCAACCCTGAGTCCTCTCAGCGACGATCTAGGCACGGGTCCCGTGAGTGCATGCACGACGGTTTGCCACCACTCAGGAAATGCGAATGGGCCGCTTAGATTAGGCAGTGATCGCACGGAACGGCTCGACGCTTTCGCGCGTGAAAGACTGGAAGTAATTCTACGGACTGCCATAACAGTGGGGATGGTATTGCCGGCATCAGTCATAGCAGGCGACACCCAGGCCACGAGCGCAGCATTCTCTGCACTGCTTGCGATACTCACGTACCGTTCGCGATCTTTAGCGGAACTTCTCGCATAGATATCGCGAAGGGCCTTAGTCGACCATTCATCACCGCGACCTGCCCGGATACCAAGGAAGACTAGGACGGATTCGCCGAGAAAGCCGCTGCTCGCCAACTCGGATTGCAAAAAATCGCGAGCAATTATCGCCCCTTCTGGCGTGATCGAAGCAGCTAGGAGCGAAACATGACTGCTGAGCGGAAGTCGGAGCACTTCCAGCGCTTGTTCCAGCAGAACAGCCTCATATCGCGGTGCCCGTACCATTCCGTCCCGCAAAATCTCGACGGCCAGACGGGAGCCTGTCAAGATGCGCCGCTGCAAGTTTCCGTATTGAGGTGAGGCCGAATTGAGCTCGGCCACTAGCGTGATTACTACATCGCGGAGCGGCTTTCGGTTCTCGAAAATGTTGCCGAGCGCGAACAGAAGTACGTTACGCCAATGGGCGCTCACCGACATGGCTCGGAGTCGTCGAGGGATTTCCCCCTCACGGCAATTCATGATCGCGTGAGCAGCCCAGAACTCCTGAAGCGATCTAATCTCAAAACTAATTTCGTCGGCACGGAAAGGAACGAGGAACACCAAGCGATCGGTGGCTGCTCGGCTTATTGCAGCAGTCAGGTCCTGTAGTGCCTCACCTTTGAAGCCCTCACCTTCCAGACGGGCGGAGATGATTACATTCAGCTCCTCTAGGGTGAGCCGTGAGGCCGTATCGCCGCTCCTCTCACTCTTGGTCTGCAGAAGAAGGCCGATATCGGCGTGGATGGCATTGATATCAGTCTTCCTGTCCCTCAGCAAATTACTTGCTGGCCCCTCTTTCTCAAGCTCACGTTCGTAGATGACCCGGTAGTAATCAGCGAAAAGCGTATACCTATCCTTCGGCGCCTTACCCATTCGATCCAAAAGCACGGCCATGATCGTCACCTGCAATGGCGTTGTCATTAGTCGCGCTGTCGAATCTTCTGCAGCAGCTTGTTCCAGCCGATCCATCAGCCGCTGCACTTTGTCGTCGGCAGCAGCCCCATACCTCGCCTGGGCCAACTTGTGACCATAAGTGAGCGCGTTGTCGGTATCGAGAGCGAGCAAGGAATAGTGCCGATAATACTTGGGAGAAAATTCATCTGCGTATCCTTGTGGTCTCGTGGTAGCCACCACGACAAGGTCAGCATTCACTTCATCGGCGTCCAGCAAGAATTCGTTAATGCATTGCAGAACATCATCTCGGTTACTGGATCCCGGGACCTCGTCAAGACCGTCGAGAATGAGCAACCAAGGAAAATCTCCCAGCCAGTCCTTCATGTCACTTGCCGTGACATCGATTGAGCTTACTGCCGAGATGCGATGAGACGCATATTCAAGAATGCTACTGAACTTACCCTTTGCGATGCCATCTGCGAGATTGGTTAGCGGGATTTTAAACGGCCATCTGCGAGCATTCGGGGAGAGGGATTCACGGTCGGCTAGTGCCATGATCCTTCTTACAGCAGACCTAAGGTCCGGGTTCCTTGCGTAGAGGTCGGTTTCTTTAACGAGGAGTGCTCGGTAGAGCTGACAAAAAAGCTGGCTCACGGTGCTTTTGCCCTGCCCGGGCCCGCCAACGAGAACGAATCTGTTTCCCCTATGTCCCGAGATGTCATTTTGGCTCTCATCAGGCCGATGGTTTGCATCGCACGATGCAATAAGGGTCTCCAGGCATTTGCCTCCCCCGTTAGGTCGATAATCATCCGCCAGGCTGATCGGGAGGTCAACGAAAACATCTGCGAGAGGAATCGTTCGATCATCCGCCGAACCGGCCTGGTCGAGATTCGCGTATCTTTCTCGCAGAATCTCCCGTGACAGAAAGGACTTGATTGCACCCACTACTTCTCGCTTGCGAGCCTCCCGCCCCTCATAAATATGACTCAGGATGTCGCCAGGAAGAATCCATGCGGCGTATGATCGACGGATCCCATCGTAAATTTCGAGAAATCGATTCAAGTTCTCCGAATGCCAGATCATCCAGCCTTCAACGGCAAGCGAATTACATTCCTCCCGCATGACCTGCTCCACGCGATCGAATCCACCTACTTCAGGGACCGCCGACAAGGTGACATTCGAAGCGAAGATGACGTATTTGGGTTTCGGATCCCGCTTGGTTGACGTGCGCCACTTTTTAAACTCTTTACGGATCTCTGCGATAAGCCACGTTGCTTCATCGGCAGGTGAGGCAGGCTTCTCCTTGTGCTTTACCTGCAGGATTCCGTAACCGTCCCACCCGAGGCGGGAACTCGTGATGCTGTCGAAGGTTGCCTCACGCCCGCCGTCTGGCCCGGCCCCGAAGACTGAGACCCGCGGTCCCAGCTCTGCGACTGCGATCGACTGAACGAGGTTCTCGAACTCGCGAGGTCCGAGATGGTACAGGTCAAAGTCCATGGGCGGATTATGCCCTGTGACCGCGTCCAGTGTGGTCGGTTCCGCAGTTTTCGTGAGTTGGTAGATCCCGGACAGCACCCGACCGAGTGATCCTTCGAAGAATCAAACAGGCCAACGCGCTAGCGGGTCCCGACGAGGAGACGGCTTCGTGCTCTCCACGCCATCGAGGTGCTGCGGCGGAGTCATCGAGGCGGTGGCGAGGTGAGGCCTCCTCAACAAGAGGCCTGCGCCTTTGTAATGCACACCTACACTTGCGCTCTCTTCACGGCTCAGATGGCGGCTCGGCGGTTGTCAGCGAGTCAAGCCTAGCGGGGCTTGGGGTGTAGCGAGACACTCGGGACACTGCGCCGCTGGACTCCGGAATTAACCGAGATAGGGCCGCTCGCGTTGCTCCAGAAAATGAACGATTCGTAGCTGCTGTGTATGGTGCATCGGCAGTCGATCGATGTGCTCAGGCTGGACGAACCGCAGTTCCGTGGACTCGTCCGAGATCGCGAGCTGGCCGCCGACCACACGGGCGGTGAAGCAGACGTTGAACTGCCTGCGCACCTCACCGTCCGAGTAGGCGATGATGTGGCGCGGGTCGGTGTACATGCCCACGAGCCCGGTGATCTCCACGTCCAGGCCCGTTTCCTCCTTCACCTCGCGGACGGCGGTTCCTGGCAGGGAGTCGGTCATCTCCATGCCGCCGCCGGGCAGCGCCCAGAGATCGTTGTCCCGCCGGCGCTGGAGGAGGATGCGTCCCTTGGCGTCGGTGACCACTGCGGACGCGGCGACGACCAGACTGTTGGGCTTGGGGGCGTCTGGGTCGTCGTAGTACTCGGTGCGTGCCATGATCACTTCTCTCGTACTGGCGTCGCGGTTGCCCACACCGCGTCGAAGCTGTCTGCGTAGGTGTCGAACATGCCGCCTTCCCCGTTTCGGCGCAGGTGCCACACGGGGGCCTTGTAGGCGTTCACGCCCCATACGTGGGCGTTGACCAGTGCCTGATCATCGGCCCGGTAGATCGAGTTGTAGAGCGTCGTGGCGTGAGTCCGGACCTCGATGCCCGGCGCCCCGATGAGGGGGCGGTAGTGCATCAGCGCGAGACGGCAACGGGACTGGATCCCGTGTCCGAACTTCTCCTCGTCGCCGCGCTGTTGCACGTTGGGGCTGTCCGCGTCGCCGACTGCGATGCGGACTGCGCAGCCCTCGGCCGCCCGCTCCTTCAAAAGCTCGTTGAGCCGCGGGTACGCCTCGTGCAGGAACACGGCGGCGTACACCAGCACGTCGATCTGCTCGCGTGCCTGGGTCAGCATGTCCACGAAGGTGGAGACGGGGATGTCCGCCCGCTGGTCGTAGAGGGCCACAAGTTCCGGACTGACGGCGCGGGCGGGGCGTGCCTGCCTGAGCGATGGCCATAGAGCGTGCACGTCTTCTCCTAGCGTTTCTGCTGCCACCATGGCCGTGGCACGACGTGGCGTACGCCCCAGATTGACCCATCTTTCAACGGACTTGGGATCGACTTCGACCTTGTCCGCGAGGGCGTTGTACGTCCAGCCGCCGGCCGCCATGGCCGCACGTAACCTCTCGTTTGCCATTTCAATCTCTCCTAACAACCGGGGACGGCACTAGGGACGTTCTACCGGATGCGGGACGTCCCGAAGTGGTGTTTGTCGGTGGTTCCGACGTCCTGCCGGTCGGCAGGAAGCTCGTCGGCATGGCGAGCAACCAGCAGACCAGGCCAGGCATCGGCGAACTGGCGAAGGACAGTGCCAGCGGACGCATCGGCGTCGTCATGGGGGAGATCGGCGGTCGTGTCCAGATGCGGCCCGTCCGTGGCGGCAGGGAGTGGGATGCCATGCCGGGCGGCGTCGTCGCACTCAGCGCTCGGGAAGAGCTGAGCGCGCGTCTGAGCGCGAGGAACGGCACCAGTCGGGCCGGGCTGTGATGCGCGCCGTCGGCCGGTACGCCGGGGTCCTGCTCATCATCTGCATCAGCGGTTCGTGCGGCCTGGTGATCGGCATGGCCCTCGGGACCGGCCAGTACTGACCGGCCGCCCCGGGCGGGTGCCACACACGGCTCCCCGTCCCCGCTCGGGGCCGGCCTCCAGCCCGCCGTCGATCACCTTCGAGTCGAACTCGGCGATCGAGGCGGCAGGTAAGCGCCCTGCACCACTTCACATGAGGAGACGGCACATGACAGCAACGGCGAACGTGCAGAAGACCGGTCGCGCGGTCGCGGGTGAAGAGCTGTTCGAGAGCCTCGCCCACTTCGTGGTCACCCACGACGGCCAGTCGACCGAGCGGGCGGAGCGCATCGCCGACCAGGCCGTGGCCTTCGTGGTCACGGCGGCCACCGCGACCGTTCCCATGGTCCCGTCGGACGACGTGGACCTCGGCCTCCACGCGCTCATCCTGCACACCAAGGAGTACGCCCAGCTGTGCGAGCGGTACGCGGGCCGCTTCCTCCACCACAACCCCAAGCCGGGTGGCGGGGCCCGTGACCCGGAGAAGGTCAGGGCGTCGGCTCGTGCCATGAAGGCCGCAGGGTTCGCGGTCTTCGACGACCTGTGGACCGTCGACGGCACGAACCTCGCGCAGTGCGACTCGGACTGCGGCCGTCCCTACGGTCAGAACTAGGACCTGACATCAGTGACGCGGCCGACCCGGAATCAGGGTCGGCCGCGTTCGTCCGGAAGGAGAACAACGACGTTGTCCTGCTCGATCCATGAAGTGCCGGCCGTGGTGCTCGATGCGCTCATGCCCAATGCGCGGCGCCTGGTCGTCAACCGGCGCGGCTCCACCGTGTGGGAAGTGTTCGGCCCTCGGGGTCACTACGCCGTGAAAGTCGGCTATCCGATCGAGGCCACAGCCGAATGGCCCGCGCAGCCCTGGACCGCCCTCGCGCCGGCACGCGAGGGCGCCGTGCTCCATCGCCTCGGCCTCGACGAGATCGCGTACGGCGAGTGGGAACACGGCACCTGGAACTTCCAGCCCTGGCATGAAGGACCGGACCTCCACCGGCTGTGGGAACCCTGCCGTGAACCGGACCCCGTCATCGCGCCCCACATTGGTGTCGCCCTGGGATGCGTCGAAGCCCTCGCCGAACTCCACGGCAAGGGCTGGGCTCACGGAGACGTGCAGCCCGCCCACTTCATCATCGGAGTGGAACGAACGCACCTCATCGACCTTGCCCTGGCTCAGGGCGGACACGTGCCCCAGGGGTACGACTTCCCGTTCCGCGGTTGCCTCGTCCACTACGAAGCCCCGGAGATCGCCCGCAGTGTGCTCGCCACCGGGCAGGCCGAGCCGACGCAGGCTGCCGACGTCTACGCCCTCGGCGCTTCCCTGCTCATCTGCGCCACTGGTTGGCGCGCTGTCGAGTACCCGGACGACGCTCCCCGCGCCGTACAGAGAGAAGCCGTGGTGAAGGGGCGGCGTCGTCCCGTGCGGGTGCCGGGTGAGCTGGGCGACCTGGTCGACGCGATGCTCAGCCATGCTCCCGAGGACCGGCCGACGATCTACGAGGTGGGCAAAGCCCTGAGCTGACTTCGAAGCCTGTTCGCCGCCGCGGGAGTGCTCATGCTGCGGCAGCCGAAATAACAAGCGACCGGACCACCCCTCAGCCTGGACAGCATTCCGGGTGGTCCGGTCGTGGAAGCCCTGATCAGGACCCCGGTGCCGATGGTACCGGGGTGGTCGGCGTGCTCGGACGCGGGTGCGAGTACAACCTCAGTTGCCACCCTGCCGAGTTGGAGCAAACCACGCATGAAGTCCATTCAGAGAAGACCCAGTTCTGACCTGCACCACCGAAAGCCAGCCACGGTGGCGGGTTCGCCGAACGAGCACCCGTCACGTGTGCCTCCAGCAACCCCGGCCGGACCTCAGCCACGTTTCCTCGATGCGTCACGATCCGCAGTCCCACCTGCTGAAGCGTTGTGGACGCGGACAGGACCTGGCTCGCTTGCCGGCTTCCCCGAAAGGGACGGTGACCGTGCGCTCTGCCGTCGCTCTGTCTTCCGCTTGGTCCTGGCGCTCGGGCTCGTCGGGTTGCCTGCTGGTCTGGCCGTCCGTCTCGGCGATGTTGCGCGCTGAGTGGCCGGGGGCCGGCGCAGCGGTGGCGAAGACAGGGAGCGGC
>NZ_JBHWUU010000152.1:0-9206 GCF_042737375.1 Streptomyces sp. NPDC060000 | reverse complement strand
CCCCGGCGCCCACACCAGCCCCGGCGCCACCTCCCACGCCGGAGGCGCCGAGCACACCGTCCCGCCAAGGCCAACGCAGCGCCCCGCCGCAACACGTCCCCCTTTAGGGTTCCGAACACCGGATGTTCCGGGCGCGTCCCCGCAATCCCCGACAAGCTGGCACTCCCCGCTGCGGACATCCGCCCCGCGCCCCGGAGGAGCCCCCGTGAGCATGCCGCCCCTCGCCTCAGGCCCCGAAGGCCCCGACGCCCTACGGCCCTTGCTCGCGACCGTCCTCGACGCCCTCGGCACCGGCAGCCGGGCCCGCCGAGGACCACTGCCCGCAGGCGGCCCCGAAGCCGTCGCCGCCCGCCTGCGGCACGCCGTCGCAGACGTACTCCCCGAACACGGCGACCCGCACGCCCTGCACACCCTCGTCCACGCCCTGGCCGAAGGCTCCGCCGACCCCGCCGACCCCCTCTGCGCCGCCCACCTGCACTGCCCGCCCCTCGCCGTCGCCACCGCCGCCGACCTCGCCGTCTCCGCCCTCAACCCCTCCCTCGACTCCTGGGACCAGGCACCGGCCGCCTCCGAACTGGAAGCACTCGTGACACGGACGCTCGCCGCCCGAGCCGGCATGGCCGACGCACTCGTCACCACCGGCGGCACCGAAGCCAACCAACTCGCCCTCCTCCTCGCCCGCGAAACCCACGGCCCCACCCTCCAACTCGTCTGCGGCGCCAACGCCCACCACTCCCTGCCCCGCGCCGCCTGGCTCCTCGGCCTCCCACAACCCCTCGTCATCCCCACCCCCACCGGCACCCTCGACCCCACCTCCCTCGCCGACACCCTCACCACCCGACCCGGCCCCCACCTCGTCGCCGCCACCGCCGGCACCACCGACGCCGGACTCATCGACCCCCTCCCCGCCATCGCCGCCCTCACCACCACCCACGGCGCCCGCCTCCACATCGACGCCGCCTACGGAGGCGGCCTCCTCTTCAGCGACCACCACCGCCCCAGACTCAACGGCCTCGACGCCGCCCACACCGTCACCCTCGACCTGCACAAACTCGGCTGGCAGCCCATCGCCGCCGGACTTCTCGCCGTCCGCGACACCCACGACCTCACCGCCCTCCACCACCACGCCGACTACCTCAACGCCGACGACGACACCGAAGCCGGCCTCCCCGACCTCCTCGGCCGCTCCCTGCGCACCACCCGCCGCTCCGACACCCTCAAAATCGCCGTCACCCTCAAAACCCTCGGCCGTACCGGACTCGCCGCCCTCGTCGACCAGGTCTGCGCCCGCGCCCACGAATTCGCCGACCTCGTCACCGCACACCCCCGCTTCGAACTCCACGCCCCACCCACCATCAGCACCGTCCTCTTCCGCCCCGCACACGCCACCGACGCCACCGTCGCAACCATCCGCCGCCGCCTCCTCACCCAAGGCCACGCCGTCCTCGGCCGGGCCCGCCTCGACGGCCGGCTCTGGCTCAAGACCACCCTCCTCAACCCCCACACCCGCCCCCACGACCTGGCCACCCTCCTCGAACTCGCAGAAGGAAACACCCCCCGATGAACCACCCCCCACACCCCGGCACCCCCCGCGACCTCGTCGGCATCGGCATCGGCCCCTGCAACCTCTCCCTCGCCGCCCTCGCCCACCCACTCGCCGAACTCGACACCGTCTTCTACGAACAACGCCCCCGCTTCGACTGGCACCCCGGCCTCCTCATCGAAGGCGCCCGCATCCAAGTCCCCTTCCTCGCCGACCTCGTCACCCTCGCCGACCCCACCAGCCCCTGGACCTTCCTCAACTACCTCAAAACCCACCAACGCCTCTACCCCTTCTACTTCGCCGAGCGCTTCCACACCCAACGCGCCGAATACGACACCTACTGCCGCTGGGTCGCCGACAACCTCCCCGGACTCCACTTCCGCCACCAGGCCGACGCCGTCCACTGGAACCCCGAACGCGACATCTTCGAAGTCGACTTCACCCAACTCGACACCAACGGCGAAGCCGAAGCCCTCGGCCGCACCCACACCCGCAACGTCGTCCTCGGCATCGGCACCGAGCCCTACGTCCCCGACGCCCTGCGCCCCCTCGCCGACGCCCCCGGCGTACCCGTCATCCACGCCGCCGACTACCTCACCCACCGCGACACCCTTCTCGCCGCCGGCCACATCACCGTCGTCGGATCAGGACAATCCGGCGCCGAAGTCTTCCTCGACCTCCTCCGCCACCGCCCCACCGGCCACGAACAACTCCACTGGATCGGCCGCACCGACGCCTTCGCCCCCATGGAGTACTCCAAACTCGGCCTCGAACACTTCACCCCCGACTACACCCGCTACTTCCACGCCCTCCCCGAAAACACCCGCGACCGCCTCACCACCACCCAATGGCAACTCCACAAAGGCATCGACGCGGGCACCCTCGCCGCCATCCACGACGAGCTCTACCGACGCACCCTCCACGGCGACTGGCCCGACACCGTCCTCACCCCCGGCGTCCGCGTCCGCACCGCAGGCCGCATCGCCACCACCCAAATCGAACTCCACCTCGAACACATCCAGCAGAACACCCGCACCCGCCTCACCACCAACGCCGTCGTCCTCGCCACCGGCCACCGCGAACGCCCACTCGACCGCATCCTCGCCGGCCTCGACCCCTACATCCGCCGCGACAACAGCGAACGCCCCCGCATCGACGAACACTTCCGCCTCGTCCTCGACCCCTCCATCACCGCCACCGGCTGCAACATCTACGTCCAGAACGCCGAACGCCACACCCACGGCGTAGGCGCCCCCGACCTCGGCCTCACCGCCTGGCGCGGCGCCACCATCCTCAACACCCTCACCGGCAAAGAGACCTACCCCCTCCCCACCCGAACCGCCTTCACCACCTTCGGACTCGAACAACCACAACCCCGAGTCCCACAAGCCCGAAAAGCCCCCCACCTCACCCCCCTCGTAGACCGCCGCTGAGAACCACCAACGGCAGCCGGCCAACGCGAAAAGGCGGTGCTCACGCAACGGCCGCACCCGGCCACCGCATGAAACACCGCCCACCGCCCCGCAGGACTACAACACCTCGGAACCCCTAGAAGACCGGCGTACCGTCACGCGTCAGCCTCCAGTCCACCGACGCGAAGTCCTTCGGATCCAGCACACCCTTCGCCGTCACCCACTCAGAAATCCGCGTACGGATCTCCGTCGACTCCGACCACAACTCCTGCGCCGACGCCACATACGGGAACGCCCCACCACCATTGGCCCGGTAGTTGTTCACCGCCAGCACGAACTGCTGCGCATCATCCAACGCCGCACCATTGAACGTCAGATTCCTGATCCGAGAACCCGCCGCCTGCGCGATGTCGATCTCGTACGCCAGCCCCGACACATAGTCGTAGTTGTAATCCGGACGCCCCGCCGCGTTCGTCAGCTTCTCCGTGTCGATGACCGCATCCGCCGCCGTCTGCACGAAGTACTGCGCCGAATACTCCAGGTACGCACGCACCTGCGCACCCGTCAACAACTTCGCCACCAGCGTGTTGTCGTACACATACAGGCTGGAAAGGTCCCGGATCGTCACCTGACCGGCCGGGATCTCCGACGTACGCGAGAACGGCGACGCCTGCGCGATCACCGGCAGCGACGCATACGACGTACCCGCCAGCGCCGCCTTGACGACATCCTCCTGAACCCTCGTGATCAGGTCGATGATCGGCGCGTCCTTGTACCGCGCCTCCACCGTCGTCAACGTCTCCGTCGCGGTACCCACCACCTGGTTGACGTACTTGACGACCTTCGCGTGCTCATCACCCAACAGCTTCGTGATCTTCGGATCGTCCGCCACCGAGTTGGAGTTCAGCACCTTCGAAGAAACGGACTCGACCGTCCACCGCCCCTTCTCGAACACCAGCTCCACATCGAACACCGACAACCGCTCCGCGTAAGCCAACGGCTCCGACAACACGACCGTCTTCCCGGTCTTCACGTTGACGACCTTCAGCTCCGGAATCTCCACATGCGCGTGACCCACCAGAACCGCATCGATGTCCGGCACCTGCTGCGCCACCAACGCCGCCGAGTTCTCCACATACGGCAACTGGTCACCGTACGACGACGTACCCGACGAACCCGAGTGCGCCGACACGATCACCACGTCCGCGCCCAGCGACTTCAGCTTCGGCACCCACTTCGCCGCCTGCTCCTCAAGACCCGGGAACGCCAGCTTGCCCTGCACATAAGCCTTGTCCCAGATCGCGATACCCGGGTTCGTCAGACCCAGCACCGCCACCTTCACCGGCGGCGCACCCTTCACACAGAACGTCTTGATCACATAGGGCTGGAACGCCGGCTTCAGCGTCTTCGCGTCCACCGCGTTCGCCCCGAGCAACGGGAACCGCAACTGCGACTCGAACTTCCGCAGCGTCTCGATGCCGTAGTTGAACTCGTGGTTGCCCAGCGCCGCCGCGTCATACCCGATCGCGTTCATCGCCTGCGCCATCGGATGCACCGGACCACCCTTGGCGGTGATCGGATCCACCTTCGCGTAGTAGTACGTCAGCGGAGTGCCCTGGATCGTGTCACCCGCGTCCAGCAGCAGCGTGTTCTCGCGCCCCTTCTCCTTACGGATCTGGTTCACCAGCGTCGAGATACGCGCCAGCCCCTGCGCATTACCGGCCGCGTCCTTGTACTCCGCGTCCTTGAAATAGTCCCAGTTGAAAACGTGACCGTGCAGGTCCGTCGTCCCCAGCACCGTCAGCGCATACCGCTTCGGCTGCTTGACCGGCTTCCCCGGCCTCTTCGCCTCCGAGGCCTGCGCCGCCGGAGCCGCGGCAGCACCCGCGATCGCCACCCCCGCCCCGGTCACAGCGGACTTCTTCAAGAACTTCCGGCGATTCAACGGCATGTCTCAAGCTCCTCGGGGAAAGGCCAACGACGCGCGTAGATTCTGACCCGGGCACGACCGACGGCAACAGGTCCAGGAGGTTTCGATCTGATGACCAGCACGGTCAACTCCCGCCAGGCAACAGGGAAAGCCATGACAAGGTGGGACGTATGACCTTCCCGCAGAATCCCCCGTACGGCACCCCCGACGCCCCCCTCCTCGAAGTCCGCGGCGAGGCCGAACTCGACGTCGCCCCCGAGATCGCCCGCATCGCCATCACCGTCACCGCCCGAGGCCGCGACCGCCGCACCACCCTCGACGACCTCACCCGCCGCAACACCACCGTCCTCGACCTCGTCAAGTCCTACGGCGACGCAGCCGAGAACCTCTCCACCGGCGCCGTCTCCCTCACCCCCGAACTCGCCACCCGCGGCCGAGGCGAACGCGTCCGCACCTACCACGGCACCATCCGCCTCACCGCCGAACTCACCGACTTCACCGCCCTCGGCGAACTCATCACCCGCCTCGCCGACCTCGACCTCACCCGAATCGACGGCCCCTGGTGGGAACTCCGCCCCACCTCACCCGTCCATCGCCAAGCCCGCCAGCAAGCGGTACGGGAAGCCGTACAACGGGCGAAGGAGTACGCGGAGGCACTGGGCACGACCGTGGCCGCCCTCCTGGAACTCACCGACACCGGCACGGCGGGCGGACGCCCCCGCGCCGCCTTCGACCGCCGCGCCGTCCGCTTCTCCATGGCCGCCGCCGACGCCGAAACGGCGACCCCCGAACCCCTCGACCTGGAACCACAGCACATCCAGGTCCGGGCCGAGGTCAGCGCACGGTTCACGATGAACCCACCCAGCCTGTGAACCACCAGTCCGTGAATCCGCACAGCCCGTGAATCCGCACAGTCTGTGAATTCACCCATTCGGACGATCCAGCGGCACCCAGTGCCACCACAAACAGAAAGAAACGCTCATCAGAGCGGCGGCCCGCACAATTTATAAACCGACAACAGTTGACAACAACCCTTCACCCAAAGGTCGTTGAGCCGCCATGCGCCCCAAATTCCCTACCCACCGGTAAGACATAAGCTCGAAACATGCGCCGAGCAAAAATCGTCTGCACCCTGGGCCCCGCCACCGACTCCTACGACCAGATCAAAGCCCTGGTCGACGCCGGAATGGACGTAGCCCGCTTCAACCTCAGCCACGGCGGCCACGCCGAGCACGAGGAGCGCTACCAGCGCGTCCGCAAGGCCTCCGACGAAACCGGCCACAGCGTCGGCCTCCTCGCCGACCTTCAGGGCCCGAAGATCCGCCTCGGCAACTTCACGGAAGGCCCCGTACTCCTTGAACGCGGCGACACCTTCACCATCACCGTCGAAGAAGGCGTAGAAGGCGACCGCCACCAGTGCGGCACCACCTACGCCGGCCTCGCAGCCGACGTCACCACCGGCGAACGCATCCTCGTCGACGACGGCAAAGTCTGCCTCGAAGTGACACGCATCGACGGACCCCGCGTCCACACCCGCGTACTCGAAGGCGGCGTGATCTCCGACCACAAGGGCCTCAACCTCCCAGGCGTCGCCGTCTCCGTCCCCGCCCTCTCCAAGAAAGACGAAGAAGACCTCCGCTGGGCACTCCGCACCGGCTTCGACGTCATCGCCCTCTCCTTCGTCCGCAGCGGCCGCGACATCCTCGACGTCCACCGCATCATGGACGACGAAAACCGCCGCCTCCCCGTCATCGCCAAGATCGAGAAGCCCCAGGCCGTCGAGAACATCGACGACATCGTGGCCGCCTTCGACGGGATCATGGTCGCCCGCGGCGACCTCGGCGTCGAGATGCCCCTCGAACAGGTCCCCCTCGTCCAAAAGCGCGCGATCAAACTGGCGAAGCGCAACGCCAAGCCCGTCATCGTCGCCACCCAGATGCTCGACTCCATGATCGAGAACTCCCGCCCCACCCGCGCCGAAGCCTCCGACGTCGCCAACGCGGTCATCGACGGCACCGACGCCGTCATGCTCTCCGGCGAGACCAGCGTCGGCAAATACGCCATCCAGACCGTCCGCACCATGGCCAAAATCGTCGAAGCGGCCGAGGAGGACATCCTCGCCAAGGGCCTCCCCGACCTGACCGAAAGCAACAAACCCCGCACCCAGGGCGGCGCCGTCGCCCGCGCGGCCGCCGAGATCGGCGACTTCCTCGACGCGAAATTCCTCGTCGCCTTCACCCAGAGCGGAGACACCGTCCGCCGCCTCTCCCGCTACCGCTCCCCGATCCCCCTCCTTGCCTTCACCCCGGAACCGGCGACCCGCTCCCAGCTGAATCTGACCTGGGGCGTCGAGACGTTCCTCGGCCCGCAGGTGAACTCCACGGACGCGATGGTCGACCAGGTGGACGAGCATCTCCTCAGGTACGGCCGCTGCCAGAAGGGTGACGTCGTGGTCATCACGGCCGGCTCACCCCCCGGGGTATCGGGCTCGACCAACCTGGTCCGCGTCCACCACGTGGGAGAGGACGACAGCCCCAAGTAGGGGAGTGTCTCGGTCAGTGCTTGGGGCCTACGTGGGTGTCGAGCAGGGCTACGTGCGCTTTCTTGGCGACGGAGATGTTGTAGGGGTTCCCGTTGCGGGTGCAGTGCGTCCACTCGATGCCCAGCTTTTCCAGGGTCTCGGTGAAGAGTCGCCGGATGTCGTCGGAGACGTTGGTGAAGAAGTACCGCGGGTATTCGTAGCGCTTGCGCTCACCGGCGACGAGGCGGGTCGTCCAGTTGGTGATGCGGCATCCGTCGGAGTGGATGAGGCCCCGGATGAATTCCCAGGGGTGGGCGTCGACGATGGCTTGCTGCCAGGGTTCGAGGACGATGGGCCGCTCGTGCTTCTTGCCGGGGCCGTGCTGGGGGAACATGCAGGTCCAGTGCCTGGTGTAGGACTTCACCTCGACGCAGCCTGTTTTGTGGCGCTGGCTGACGCTCGGGAGTGGCATCACCTTGTGCATGGCCTCTTCGGCTGCTGCGATCAGTCCGGTCTGCGTCGCGTTGCAGAAGATGGACAGGTGATGCTGCTTGGGCTTCGAGACGATGTGGCCATCCCCGAGATAGAGGCCCAGCAGGTAGGCGTATGCGATCTCATCGAACCCGCGGCCAGTGCATTTAGGGCAGTCTGTCGGCTGCTCATATTTCTCGCCACGGGCTTTGCGGTCCTCGCTGCGCCACCAGCCGACGGTGCCGCGTGGGATGTTCAGACGCTCGGCTACCACACGATTGGTGACACCTTGGAGCATGAGTGCGACGGCTTGAGTGCGAATCGAAGAGTCGTGCTGTTCCATGCGGCCACTTTGCGCGGGAGATCGCGACCCTACGCAGCAAAAAAGCGGATGTTCACGAGAACGGGAACATCCGCTTTCCTTTCGTGACCTTGGGAACCAAGGAAAAGTGCCCCGAGTCGGATTCGAACCGACGCTGGATGGGTTTTGAATCCATGGCCTCTACCGCTGGGCTACCGGGGCCCCTTCGAAATGAAGGTCAGCGGTCACCCGCTGTGTCACTACCTTACCGCAGCTAGGTAGGCTCTTGTCAGCAGTACCCCTGTGCCCTGAACGAGGAGCCCCCGTGACCGCCCCCGAGTCGCCCCAGCCCGTAGACGCGCCCGACGACGACCAGTCGCACGTGCCTCCGCTGACGACCCGTGTCGTCATCGCCGAGGACGAGGCGCTGATCCGTCTCGACCTCAAGGAGATGCTGGAGGAGGAGGGCTACAGCGTCGTCGGTGAGGCCGGTGACGGTGAGCAGGCCGTCGAGCTGGCCCGTGAGCACAAGCCGGACCTGGTCATCCTGGACGTGAAGATGCCCAAGCTGGACGGTATCTCCGCCGCCGAGAAGATCGCCGAGGAGCGCATCGCGCCCGTCCTGATGCTGACCGCGTTCTCGCAGCGTGACCTCGTCGAGCGGGCGCGTGACGCGGGTGCGATGGCGTACCTGGTGAAGCCGTTCAGCAAGAGTGACGTCGTGCCGGCGATCGAGATGGCCGTGTCCCGCTTCACGGAGCTGCGGGAGCTGGAGAACGAGGTCGCGGATCTGACGCTGCGGCTGGAGACGCGCAAGCTGGTGGACCGGGCGAAGTCGATTCTCCAGACGGAGTACGGGCTGACGGAGCCGGCCGCGTTCCGGTGGATCCAGAAGACGTCGATGGACCGGCGGATGTCGATGCAGCAGGTCGCCGAGGCGGTCATCCAGGACGCCGACGAGAAGAAGTCGTCCAAGGGCTGAGCAAGCCGGTAGACGTAAACGACGAGGCCCGCGCCCGGAGAAGGGG
>NZ_JBHWUU010000151.1:0-9461 GCF_042737375.1 Streptomyces sp. NPDC060000 | reverse complement strand
CTGCGGCTGTTCTGACCCCCGTCCCCCGAACCCGTACGACGTGCGGGCGGGGTTCCCGTGATCGGGACCCCGGCCCTTTCGTGTGCCCGGAGGGTCAGATGACCTGGTCCGGCGAGACCGGGGCGGAGGGGCCGACGGAACTGATCGAGCTGGCCGGGCTGGAGGACATCGAGCTGCCGGCCGAGTTCGAGGTCGGCGGGCTGCTGTCGGCCGGGGGCGGAGTGCTGGTACCGGACTCGGACGCCGAGGGAGAGGGCGAGGACGATGGGCTCGAACCGCTGCTGGACGAGCTGGACGGCGACGCCGACGGCGACCCGTGGCCCGAACTCGACGACGACGGCGTCGGCGTGCCGGAGGACCCACCGCTCCCCGACCCGTGTGAGCTGCTCGCCTCCGACGACGGCTGTGCCGTCCCGGTGGGCGTCGGGTCGTCCGAGGTGCCCATCGTGCCGTCCGGGCCCGGGTCCGTCGGCCCGCCGGTCGCCTCGCCCGTGCCGGCGGAGCCGCTGTCCTCTCCCGGGGTGGCGGAGTCCGGGCCGCCGTCGCCCGGACCGGTGCTGGCGGACGGGTTGACGCCGACCCGGTCGGAGGGGTCGTTGGCATCGTTGTTGGAGGTCGCGCCGAGCGTCACGACCGTGCCGAGCACGGCGACGAGCAGCGCGCCCGCGCCGGCCGCGACGAGGTTGCGCTTGGCCAGGCTCTTCAGGCCGCCCCGGCTGTGGCGGGCCGGCGGGCCGGCGGACTCACGGCGGGCGACGACGACGGTCTGGGCCTCCGGCGGGTGGGTCGCCAGTGCCGCCTGGATGCCGCGCGGCGGGGACGCCGACTCCTCGCGGCGGGCGTCGGGCACCTCCTCACCGGCCGTCGCCGTCGCGAGGCCTGGCACGTCCCCGGAGCGGTCGGCGACCAGGGCGAGGGCACGGCGGCCGGCGACGGTGCCGCGCTTGTCGGCGATCGCCCCGCGCAGGGCGAGGGAGGCCTCCAGCTCGGAGCGGGCCCGGTCGAGCTCGCCGCCGCAGAGGGCGAGGACGCCCAGCTCGTGGTGGAAGTAGGCGCGGTCGGCGGACTCCCCGGCGAGCCGGGCGGCCTCGGCGCCCTCGTGCAGGGTGTTCTCCCAGGCGCTCCAGTGCAGGCCCGCGGCGAAGGCGGGCGCGGCGGTGCGGGCGAGCTGGACGGCCGTGGCCTCCTCGTCCTCGCCGGGCCGGGTCGTCGTGGGGACGATCACGGTGAGGGCGGCGAGCACGGCGTCGGCCTCCGCGCACACCCGCTCGGGCGTGACCGAGGGGTGCCCGGCCCACCAGGCGTAGTGCTGGGCGGCGGCGTGGGCGCGGGTCTCGACGTCGTCGGCGTATCCGGCGCCCTCGAGCTGGGTACGGACGCCTGCGGCGAGCCGGTAGCGGGTACCGACCGGGGAGACGAGTCCGCAGGCGGCCAGTTCACCGAGGGCCGCGTCGGCGTGGGTGTCGCCGACCAGGGCGGGCAGGTGGGCCTGGTGCGGGACCTCGCCGCCCAGAGCGATGGCGAAGCGCAGGGTGGCGCGGGCGGAGGCGCTGAGGCGGGCGGCGAGCAGCGGGGCGGGCGCGGCGGCCTCGCCGAGCGAGGGCAGGGGTATCTCCTCGGCCTCGCCCGCTCCGGCGAGGCCGTCGACGGATTCCGTGAACGGCCGGGCGTCCTCGAAGACGCCGAACGCGTCGACCGCGTCGGCGCCGGCCCGCAGCCGGTCGCGCTGTGAGAGCAGGGCGCCGGCCTGGACGAACCGGAGCGGCAGGCCCTCGGACTCGAACCACAGGTCGCCGGCCCAGTTGGCCTCCTCCTCGGTGAGGACGCGGCCGACGCCGTGCTCGATCACCTCGACGCCGGCCGCGCGGTCCAGTCCGGAGAGGACGACCTCCTCGACGGCGGATTCCGCGGAGGGCAGCGGGGTGTCGGGGGTCGCGCCGAGCAGGAAGGCGCACTCGGGCGTCGAGTCCAGCAGTTCGTCGAGGGCGGCGCCGCCGAGGTCGAGGTCGTCGACCACGACCACCGCGCCGATCTCGCGGACCAGGGCGCGCAGGTCGTCGTCGGCCGGGCGGTACTGCGGGGCGTCGTAGACGGCGTGGAAGAGGTCGTTCAGCAGGTCGGCCGTGGTGCGGCGGAAGCCGGTGAGGCGGACGACGCCGTCGGGGGCGAGATCCTCGCAGTCCTCGGCGACGAGGTCGAGGAGACTGGTACGGCCGGAGCCGGACGGTCCGGTGAGCCGGACGGAGCGGCCCCGGGCCAGCAGCCGGACCAGCTGTTCGCGTTCGTCCTGGCGGCCCAGGAGCGGCTGCGCGGGCCGGGCGGGTCCGGCGGGGGCCGGCGGCCGGGCGGCGCGTTCGGCCTCGGCCCGCTGCTCGGGTGTGCGCTTGGCGGGGCGCTCCGGTATCTCTCCCCCGCTCCCGGCCGCGCTCGAACGGGAAGGGGCCCCGGGCGGGCGGAGTTCTATCTCGCTGCCGTCGACCGGGTTGACCGTGAGCAGGTGTTCGCCGACGACGAGCCGCACCGTGCGGGCCAGGGCCGGCGCGTGCTGACCGAAGTCGGGGGTGAGAGGGTCCCTGGACGGGCGCGGGCGCGGCGCGGTGCCGTCGTCGTCCTGGCCGTACTCCTCGGGTCCCCGGGCGTTCGGGTCCATAGGTTCAAGCCCCCCAAAAGCGTCGTGTGGCGGTAGCCCCTCCCGGCCTTGCTGCACACTGCGCTGTCGCTTCTGGTCCGGTACCCGCTCGAGGGTTGAGGGCGGCGGGCAGACGAACCGTAAACCTTCGCACAGTATCTACGACAGCCCGGGGTGCCGGGCCGCCCGAAGCGTCACAGTCTCGTGAGGATTGCGCCCGTCGCGCGTTTCCCGCCGCAGCCCACGCGCCCTGCCCGATCACACCCGGGGCAGGGACTCCACGCCGATACCGCCCTCGATGGCGAGGATCCTGTGCAGGCGGGTGGCCACCAGCAGGCGTTGCATCTGCGGAGGCACACCGCGCAGCACCAGACGTCGGCCGCACCGGCCGGCCCGGCGGTGGACACCCATGATGACGCCGAGCCCGGTGGCGTCCCAGGAGTCCAGCTCGGACAGGTCGAGCAACAGGTCGCCGACGCCGTCGTCCACGGCCGCGTGCAGGGCCGTACGGGCGTCCGCCGCGCTGCGGACGTCGAGGCGGCCCCCGACGACCAGCTCTACGTGGTCGCCCCTGATGTGCATAGCGCTCCCCTAAGCGTGCGTCTCGTGCTCCGCGGTGTGGTGTCCGGTGTTGCATCCTCTGACTGCGCGAAGCGGTCGAAGGTTGCCGTCTGTGAGCGAACCGATACCGAATTCACTCGCGGGGGTGAGGCCCATGGGCCTGTGCGGTTTCGGTGCCTGCAGAAGCCCTGCCCGCTCAGGTGTCCGATGTCACCGGCGTCAACCATCCGGCGCAGCCGCTCCGCATGCCTCTCGGCGGGAGATTAGCGGGAGTGAGGCGCTGTGTGACCGGTTAGTAACGCGGCTCACGTCTCAGCGCGTGAGACGCCGGTCACGTCGTCAAATGCTGTCCGATTCACGCCGTTTGGCCCCGTACCGGCCGCGTGCCGGCCACCGTGACGAAGGGAACGGAAACGATCCTCCCGGACCGTCTAGATTGGCCGCATGGTCAATCTGACGCGCATCTACACGAGGACCGGCGACCAGGGCACCACCGCCCTCGGCGACATGAGCCGGGTCGCCAAGACCGACCTGCGGATCGCCGCGTACGCCGACGTCAACGAGGCGAACGCGGCGCTCGGCACGGCGCTGGCGCTGGGCGGACTGGACGAGGAACTCGTGAGGGTCCTCACCCGTGTGCAGAACGACCTGTTCGACGTGGGCGCGGACCTGTCGACGCCGGTGGTGGAGAACCCGCAGTTCCCGCCCCTGAGGGTCGAGCAGTTCTACGTCGACCGACTGGAGGCGGACTGCGACCTGTTCAACGAGCGGCTGGAGAAGCTGCGGTCGTTCATCCTGCCCGGCGGCACCCCGGGCGCGGCCCTGCTCCACCAGGCCTGCACGGTGGTCCGGCGGGCCGAACGCTCCACCTGGGCCGCGCTGGAGGCGCACGGCGAGCGGATGAACCCGCTCACGGCGACCTACCTCAACCGGCTCTCGGACCTGCTGTTCATCCTGGCCCGCACCGCCAACAAGGCGGTCGGGGACGTGCTCTGGGTGCCGGGCGGCGAGCGCTAGCGCATCTTGGCCGGTTCCCGCTCCGATTCGCCCGCGGGTCACCCCGCCGCTTCCGTCTTCGGTTCCGTCTTCGCCTCCTCCGGCGGTTCCGACTTCGGGAACAGGGTGTAGCTCAGCGCGATGACGAGATTGATGCCTATCACCCACAGCATCCGCAGCTGCCACGCCCGCAGCGAGTCGGTCCCGCCGTCCCCGCCGACGTACCAGGCGGCCGCCTGGAGCAGGGCCACGGCGACGAGTGCGGAGACGGTCCAGCGGCCCGCCACCTTCCACTCGTGGACGGCGCGGGCCCTGCCGTACCTCGGCGGCCGCACGGGCGGCGGCCCGCCGGCGAAGCGGTGGGCGATCCGGGCGTCCGCCCACTTGACGGTGGAGTGGCCGAGGCCCACGGTGAAGCCGATGCAGACGGCGGCGAGGCCGTGCCGCCAGTCCGGCTCGGCGCCGTTTTTGAGGTCGACGGCGGTCACCGCGAACAGCACGGCCTCCGGCAGCGGCTCGCACAGCAGCAGGGCCAGGCCCAGTCGCGGCATCCGGAACACGTACCGGAAGGCCAGTCCGGCGGCCGCCAGCACCCAGAAGGCCACCTCGCAGGCGATGATCAGTCCGACGATCACGGTTCGCTCCTCTCGCTCGCCCTTCCAGGCTCCCGTCGGGCGCGGCCGCGTGCGTCGTCGGCGGTGACGAGGTCGCGGTACATCGAAAGATGCAGTTCGGGACCGTCCCCGGGGAGCAGGCGGACGCCGTGCGAGGCGTGTTGGATGGAGGGCATGGCCGTCCGAGAACCGCACCGCCTGCGCCGCCCGCACTCGCCGCGCCGCCCGCGTCCACTGCGCCGCCCACACCGTCCGCACCGTCCGCACCGCTTCGACGTGTACATCGCGGTCGGCGGGCTGCTCGGCGGGCTGTTGCTGGTGGCCATCGGTCTGGGCACGCGGCCGTCCGACGATCCGATCACGCTGTTCGACGGCCCCTGGCCGGTGCTGGTGCCGCTCACCGGGATGGCCGGCTGCGAGGTGCTGCGCCGAGCGGCTCCCCGCGCGGCCCTTCTGACCGGCACGGTCGCGATCACCGCGGACCTCGTGACCCAGGGCAACCTGTCCACGATCCTGATGTTCACCGACCTCATGTACGCGGCCGTCCTGTACGGCCCGCTCACCTCGGCCCGCCGGATCCAGTGGATCACCGGCCTGCTGACGGTGGCCGGGGCGCTGGTGCCCTTCGCGGTGTGGCGGGTGCCGGAGGCCCTGCTGATCGGGGTGGTGGTCGGCATCGTGGCCTACGCGCCCGCCGCCACCGGCTGGATCGTGCGCGACCACCGGGACGCCGCCGAGGCGGCCCGGCTGAGGGCCGAACAGACCGCGCTGCTCGCCGGGATCGACCGCGCCCAGGCCGTCACGACGGAGCGGGCGCGGATGGCGCGGGAGTTGCACGACATGGTCGCCAACCACCTGTCGGCGATCGCCATCCACTCGACGGCGGCCCTCTCGATCGACGACCCGGACACCTCCAGGCAGGCGCTGTCCGTCATCCGCGAGAACAGCGTCGAAGGGCTGGCGGAGATGCGGCGGCTGATCGGGATCCTGCGCGACGGCAGCGGGGACCGTGAGCCCGCCGCGGCCCCCACCCTGGACGGTCTGGAGGCCCTCGTCGAGGGTGCCCGCGCCAACGGTCTCGACGTCACGCTCGTCACCGAACACGGTGGGGTGCCCGCGCCCGTCGAGCTCGCCGCCTACCGGATCGTCCAGGAGTCGCTGACCAACGCGCTGAAGCACGCCCGTCCGGGCCGTGTCACCGTCGCCCTCGTGCGGCTCGACGGTGTGCTCGACGTGCGGGTGCGGAGTCCGTACGGACGTCGGGACGGGCCCCGCGCCCCTGGCTCCGGCGCCGGACTCGTCGGAATGCGGGAGCGGGCGGCGCTGCTCGGCGGCACGTTCGGCGCCGGGCCCGAGGGCGCCTGCTGGACGGTTCGCGCCACGTTCCCCCTCGTCGAAGGAGAACTCGTATGAGCTCCGCCATCCGTGTCCTCGTCGCGGAGGACCAGTCCGCCGTGCGCGCCGGACTCGTCCTCATCCTGGGCAGCGCGGCCGACATCGAGGTGGTGGGCGAGGCGGCGGACGGGGAGCAGGCGGTGGCCCTGGCCCGGGAGTTGCGGCCCGATCTGGTTCTGATGGACGTTCAGATGCCGCGTCTGGACGGGGTGTCGGCGACCCGGAAGGTCGTCGAGGAGGGCCTGGCCGACGTTCTGGTGCTGACCACCTTCGACCTCGACGAGTATGTGTTCGGGGCGCTGCGGGCGGGTGCGGCGGGGTTCCTGCTGAAGAACACGGAGGCGCGGGATCTTCTCGCGGCGGTCCGGACCGTGGCGGGCGGCGAGGGCCTGATCGCACCGGCCGTGACGCGCCGCCTGATCGCCGAGTTCGCCGCGAAGCCGGTGCGGGCCCCGAAGGCCGACCCGGCCGTGCTCGGCACCCTCACCCGGCGCGAGCGGGAGGTGCTGGTCTGTCTCGGTGAGGGGATGTCGAACGCGGGCATCGCCGGGCGCCTCGAGATGGCGGAGGCGACGGTGAAGACGCACGTCAGCCGGCTTCTCGGAAAGCTGGAGCTGCGCAGCCGGGTGCAAGCGGCGGTACTGGCACAGGAGTTGGGGATGCGGGCGGGATCCCTGGGAATCCCGGAGGTTTAGCCCGCCGCACTGGTCCAGACCTATTGACCTGTGGTCCAGACCTTTCTATTCTCGCGGCACCGTGGGTGTGAAGGCTCAGTCACGCCCCCCAACTCCCCCCGAGGAGGCGCAGGATGCGCTTCAGACACAGAGCCGCGGCAGCGTTCGCGACGCTGCTGCTCCCGCTGGCCGGCCTGGTCGGCCTCGCGAGTCCCGCCCAGGCCGCGGCAGATTCTTCGTCGGCCACCGCCACCTACACCAAGGCCTCGGACTGGGGCACCGGCTTCGAGGGCAGGTGGACGGTGAAGAACACCGGTACCACCGCGATCAGTTCATGGACGGTCGAGTGGGACTTCCCCTCCGGCACCTCCGTCACCTCCGCCTGGGACGCCGACGTCACCTCTTCCGGCACCCACTGGACGGCCAAGAACAAGTCCTACAACGGCGCCATCGCCGCCGGCGCCTCCGTCTCCTTCGGGTTCAACGGCGCGGGCTCCGGCTCCCCGTCCAACTGCAAGCTCAACGGCGGCGGTTGTGACGGCACGACGGTCCCGGGCGACGCCGCTCCGTCCGCCCCGGGCACCCCGACCGCGTCCGCCGTCACCGACACCTCGGTGAAGCTGGCCTGGTCCGCGGCCACCGACGACAAGGGCGTCAAGAACTACGACGTCCTGCGCGACGGCGCCAGGGTCGCCACGGTGACGACGACCTCGTACACCGACACCGGTCTGACCGCCGGCACCGACTACTCCTACACCGTCCAGGCCCGGGACACCGCCGACCAGACCGGTCCGGCCAGTGGCGCCGTCGCGGTCCACACCACCGGCGGCGGCACCACTCCCCCGACCACCGGCGACAAGGTCAAGCTCGGCTACTTCACCGAGTGGGGCATCTACGGCCGCAACTACAACGTCAAGAACCTGGTGACGTCCGGCTCGGCCGCGAAGATCACGCACATCAACTACGCCTTCGGCAACGTCACCAACGGTCAGTGCGCGATCGGCGACTCCTACGCCGACTACGACAAGGCCTTCACCGCCGACCAGTCGGTCAGCGGTGTCGCCGACACCTGGGACCAGCCGCTGCGCGGCAACTTCAACCAGCTGCGCCAGCTGAAGGCCAAGTACCCGAACCTCAAGGTGCTGTGGTCCTTCGGCGGCTGGACCTGGTCCGGCGGCTTCGCCCAGGCCGCGGCCAACCCGGCCGCGTTCGCGCAGTCCTGCTACAACCTGGTCGAGGACCCGCGCTGGGCCGACGTCTTCGACGGCATCGACATCGACTGGGAGTACCCGAACGCCTGCGGCCTGTCCTGTGACACCAGCGGGGCGGCGGCCTACAAGAACCTGATGCAGGCGCTGCGCGCCAAATTCGGCGCGAACTACCTGGTCACCGCGGCCACCACGGCCGACGGCACCTCCGGCGGCAAGATCGACGCCGCCGACTACGCGGGCGCCTCGCAGTACGTCAACTGGTACAACGTGATGTCGTACGACTTCTTCGGCGCCTTCGACGCGGACGGTCCGACGGCCCCGCACTCCCCGCTCACCTCGTACAGCGGCATCCCGCAGGCCGGGTTCACCACGGCCGACGCGATCGCCAAGTTCAAGTCGAAGGGCGTGGCCGCGAGCAAGCTGCTCATCGGCATCGGCTTCTACGGCCGCGGCTGGACCGGCGTCACCCAGGACGCCCCGGGCGGCACGGCCACGGGCCCGGCGCCCGGCACCTACGAGCAGGGCATCGAGGACTACAAGGTCCTCAAGACGTCCTGCCCGGCCACCGGCACCATCGCGGGCACGGCATACGCGAAGTGCGGCAGCAACTGGTGGTCCTACGACACCCCGGCCACCATCGCCGGAAAGATGACCTGGGCCAAGAACCAGGGCCTGGGCGGCGCGTTCTTCTGGGAGTTCAGCGGCGACACCACCAACGGCGAGCTGGTGAGCGCCATCAACAGCGGACTGTCGTAAAAAGATTCGCCAGGAGACATCGACCCTCTCCCCCAGGCTCCGTCCGGGTCCCCACACAGCGAGTGAACGCGGCTACGCCACATTCACTCGCTGTCCGGGCGGGGCCGCCTCCAGCCACGCGAGGAAACCGGTCAGCGCGTCTTCGCTCATGGCGAGTTCGAGGCGCGTGCCCCGGTGCACACAGGTGAGGATCACCGCGTCGGACAGCAGCGCCAGCTCCTCCTCGCCCTCGGGAAGACGGCGGCCGGCCACCTCGATCGAGCCGCGCTCCAGGACCCGGCGCGGGCGGTAGGCGTAGGAGAAGACCCGGTACCACTCGATGCGGTCGCCGTTGTAGCGGGCGACGCCGTAGCTCCAGCCTTTTCCGCTCGTGTCCGGTTTCTCGGGGACGTCCCAGCGCAGGGAACAGTCGAAGGTACCGCCGGACCGCTGGATGAGTCGGCGGCGCAGGCCGAAGACGAACAACCCCAGCGCCACCAGGGCCACGACGATTCCGCACACAGTCAGAGCGAGGACCATCGACACCGACCTCCTCGTCTCCTAGATACCGAAACAGGTAACGGAACGGAAAAAACATCCATATCTGCCTCAGCCGCGGTCGGCACCGGATTGCTCCGGTGCCGAC
>NZ_JBHWUU010000150.1:0-9626 GCF_042737375.1 Streptomyces sp. NPDC060000 | reverse complement strand
GCGTCCAGGCCGGCGACCACCGAGTGACCGATCCCGGCGGCGGCGAGGAGCACCACCGAGAGTGTGGTCGTCGCCCGCATGGCCCAGCGGGGGCGTCCGCGCCGGCCGGGGGGACGTGGTACGCGGCGCGATGGACGGGGGTGACGCGGGGACCGGGGCGGTGTGGCGGGCATACGGGGCACCTCCGGGCGGCGGCCGTGGGCGGGGCGAGCCGTTGGAACGGTAGGCCCATACGATCTGCCGACCGGCGCAGCGCACCCGGCGGGGCGGGCCGTGTCCCCCGTTCGCGGTAACGTGAGCCCCCTATGAACGCCAAGCCCGACGTGCGGCTCCCCGCAGTGTCCGTCATCATGCCCGTCCTCGACGAGGAGCGGCATCTGCGCGGAGCCGTCCAAGCGATCCTCGCGCAGGAGTACGCCGGCGAGATGGAGGTCGTGATCGCCGTCGGTCCGTCCACGGACCGTACGGAAGAGATCGCGGCCCAGCTCGTCGCCGAGACGGCCTCCCGGCAGAACAAGCGCGTGCGCACGGTCCCCAATCCCACCGGACGTACGCCCGCCGCGCTCAACGCCGCGATCAAGGCCTCCCGCCATCCGGTCGTCGTGCGTGTCGACGGGCACGGCATGCTCTCCCCGAACTACATCGACACCGCCGTACGGCTCCTGGAGGAGACCGGCGCGCAGAACGTCGGCGGGATCATGCACGCCGAGGGCGAGAACGACTGGGAGCACGCGGTGGCCGCGGCCATGACCTCGAAGATCGGGGTCGGCAACGCCGCGTTCCACACCGGGGGGCAGGCCGGCCCGGCGGAGACCGTGTACCTCGGTGTCTTCCGGCGGGCGGCGCTGGAGCAACAGGGCGGCTACAACGAGGAGTTCATCCGCGCCCAGGACTGGGAGCTGAACTTCCGGATCAGGGAGGCGGGCGGCCTCATCTGGTTCTCGCCCGAGCTCAAGGTGTCGTACCGGCCGAGGCCCAGCGTCAGGGCGCTCGCCAAGCAGTACAAGGACTACGGCCGGTGGCGGCACGTCGTCGCCCGCTACCACGAGGGCTCCATCAACCTGCGCTACCTCGCCCCGCCGGCCGCGGTGTGCGCGATAGCCGCGGGCATCGTGGTGGGCGCCGCGCTCACCCCGCTGGGCTTCGTGATCCCCGCCGGCTACCTCGCGGCGCTCGTCGCCGGTTCGCTGCCGGCCGGCAAGGGGCTGCCGCTGAAGGCACGGCTCCGGATTCCCGTGGCCCTCGCCACCATGCACATGTCGTGGGGATTCGGCTTCCTGACCAGTCCGAAGGCGCTGGCCAGGAAGGTCATCGCGTCGCGGCGCCCCGCGGTCCTCAGCGACGCGCACTGAGCACCGCGACCCGCGCTGGACACCGCGATGCGCGCTGAGCGATTCGCGCTGAGCTCCACGCGCATAGAGCGCCGCGCGCGCTGCGCGCGGCGACGGGCATCCAGCACCCACCCAGCACCACGCGACCCGGGCTACCAGGTGTAGTTCGGGTCCACGTGCATGCACTGGCTGGTGTCGGACGCGTTGATGGCTCCGGCCGTGTCGGGCGTCGTGTCGTCCTTCGCCGGCGCCTTGTACGCCGTCCCCGACCGCCAGTCCGCGCCGACGACGACCGTGACCCCGGAGACCGCGGTGGACTTCTTCACCTGGCCCGTCGGGATGCCGAGGGCCCTGGCGACCGCCAGGGCGTCGCCCTCCAGGTCGGCGCTCGGGTAGCGGACCACGGTGGCCGCCACCGCCGTGGACGGCGAGGTGTCCGCGACGGCCTCGGTGAAGCCCTTGCCCGTCAGCACCTGCGTCACCGACGTCGCGCGCCCGCGAACCGCCGCCAGCGTGCTCGAGGACGTCCCGTTGTGCACCTGCACCGCGATCTTGTCGTTCGCGGCGGCCGCGTCCGTGACCGTCGGCGACGGGCTGGCGGTGACCTTCTTCGCGTCCTTGCCGTCCAGGGCGATGTCCTCGCGCACCAGGCGGAACACCTGCTTGGCGTCCTCCGTGGGCACCACCCGGCTGCCCTGGTAGCGGTTGGGCATCGTCGTCATCGTGATGCGGTCGGTGGGCACCTTCTGCAACTCGCCCGCCAGGTTGTACATCTTCGTGATGGTGTCGAGGCCGTCGTCGACGGTGATCGCCTTGGTGGCCGCCTCGGCGAGCTTGCGCAGCTTGTTGGGGTTGGTGAGCTTGGCGCTGGCGCGCAGCTCACGGACCATCGAGTTCATGTACATGTGCTGCGCCTTGGCGCGGGCCAGGTCGGTGTCGTCCTCGAAGCCGTAGCGGGTGCGCAGCCACTGAAGGGCCTGCTCGCCCTTGACGGAGTGCGTCCCCTCCGCCAGCTTCAGGCCGGAGCCCTTGCCGCTGCTGGTGTGCGAGTAGACGTTGGCGTCCACACAGACCGGGACGCCGCCGATCGCGTCCGCCATGGAGACGACACCCGAGAAGTCGATCATCATGAAGTGGTCGATGTGGATGTCGGTGAGCTTCTCCCAGGTGGCCACCGTGCAACCCGGGCCGCCGCGGCCGAGCGACACGTTCGTCATCTCGTTCCGCAGCGCCCCGTAGCTGGTCCCGTCATCGGGGTCCGTGCACTTGGGGATGTCCAGCAGGGTGTCGCGCGGCATGCTGACCACCGACATGTTGCTGCGGTCCGCCGAGATGTGCAGCAGCATCTGGACGTCCGCGAGCGGGGGGCCGCCGAAGTCGTACTTGGCGCCGCCGAGCTTCTGGTTCTCGGCGGTGTCACGGGCGTCCGAGCCGATCAGCAGGATGTTCAGCGCCGTCTGCCCGGCCGAGTTGGCCTTGGTGTCGGCCGCGCGGTCCTTGGCGTCGCCGATGTTCAGGTCGTCGTGCTTGATGTTCGAGTTGAGGTGTTCGTAGTAGAGGTATCCGGCCCCCGCGCCGCCGAATATCACCACCGCGAGCACGGTCGCCGACCAGCGCAACGCGCGTCGACGTCGCCCTTTGCGGTCCGGTCCGCGGTCCGGTTCGCGGCCCGCGCCGCGTCTGCCGCCGTGTCTGCCGTCCCCTCCGGCCGCGCTCTCGTCCTGTTGTTCCCGCGCCGCCGAGGACACCGTGTCCTCGACCGCGGGAACCTCCCTCCGCACCCCGCTGCTCCCCGCCATTCCCCTGCCCCTCCCCGCCATGCGCCTGACACGGGCCCGTCCCGCGTCAAGTCAGACGCACAACGGGCCCGAAGGGTTACCTACTTGGCGCACTGGACCTTGTCCGCCGTGGACTTCTGAACCGTGTCGGGCACGGTGGTCGGAGCCGTGAGCGAGACGCCCGCGCCCTTGAAGTCCTTGCCCAGCGTCAGTGTCATCGTCGGCAGACCCTGGGAGTTCTCTACGCTCTTGCCCGGCTTCAGAGCGGTACCGGGCAGCCCCATGATGGCGGCGAGCTTGCGTGCCTGGTCGGCCTGGTCGGGCGCGTACTCGAGCGTCGTTCTGCTCAGTGCCGCGGGCGCGTTGCCCGCGTTCTCGGACTTCGTCACGCCCTCATCATTCTGCAGCCAGTTAAGAGTTTCCTGTGCGCTGCCGGCCGGGGCACCACCGTTCATGACCTGCACCCGCACCGCGGAGGCGGCGGACTGCGTGCCCTTGAGACGGGCCGCCGCCGCCGCGGCCGCCGCGTTCTTCGACGCCGCCGCCTGCTCCTTCACCTCGGTGAAGGAGACGTCGCCCTTGATCATCTGGAAGACGGTGGGCGCCGTCGACTTGTTCACGACGACCGTGGCCTTGACCTTCTCGGCCGGGTTGTCGACGACCGGCACGGTGGTGAAGGTCAGGTTCTTGACGTTGAGCTTGCCCAGCTCCAGACCCAGGTCCTTCAGCTTGTCGATGCTGTCCAGCTGGGAGTCGACGGTCAGCGCCTTGGTGCCCGCCTCCGCCAGCTTGAACATCTTGGTGGGACTGCTGAGCGTGTCGTTCGACTTCAGCTTGCGCATCAGCGCGCTCAGGAACTGCTGTTGCAACGCGATCCGGCTCAGGTCGCCGCCGAAGCCGACGGAGTGCCGGGTGCGCACGAAGGCCAGCGCCTGCTCGCCCTCGATGGTGTGCGTGCCCTTCGACAGTTTCAGATGCGAGTCCTCGTCGTCGATGTCCTTCGCCAGGCACACCTCGACGCCGCCGACCGCCGTGGTCAGCGTCTTGACCGCGTTGAAGTCGGCGACCATGAAGTTGTCTGCCTGGATCCCGGTGAGCGCGGTGACCGTGCGCACGGTGCAGCTCGGCGTGCGCTCGTCCTGCCCGAGGCTGGTGTTGAAGCGGACGTTGTCGGTGCCCTTGATGACCTTGGTGGAGCCGTCCGCCTGCTTGGTCTGGCAGTCCGGGACGTTCACGATCAGGTCGCGCGGGATGCTGAGCGCGGTCGCGTTCGTCCGGTCCTTGGAGACGTGCAGCAGGATCGTGGTGTCCGCGTGACCCACGCTGCCGGAGTCCCCGTAGCCCTCGTTGCCCGAGCCGGTGCGCTTGTCGGTGCCGATCACCAGCAGGTTGATCGCCTTGTCCTTGCTGAAGCCACCGGTGCTCGCGCCGTCGTCGGAGACGGACGTGATGTTGTCGTTGAGGTGCTCGAGATAGAGGTAGGCCGCGCCGGCGGTGCCCACCAGGACGAAGGCCATGATCCCGCCGGTCCACAGCAGGATCTTCTTCGCCTTCGGCTTCTTCTTCACCGGCCTGCGTCCCCTCCGGTTCGCCGCCGGCTCCTCCGCGGGCGCGCCCCGGCGACGGCGCGGCGAGGGCACCTCCGGTCCCGGCGTCTCCTCGGTCGACGACGAAGGCGCCTGCCGGCCCGACGCGGCCGTACGGCCGCGCGCCGAACGTCCTGCGCCACCGGTCCGACCGGAGTCGGACCGACGAGGCCCGGGCACCGCCGACTGCGGTGCGGAAGGACTCAGTCGCAGTTCGTATTCGCCGGTGTTCGGATTGAGCACCCACTGGTCTGCGGGATCGATGTTGTCCGCCCGCCCACGGCCTTGCGCGTCCACGGTTGTCCGAATCCTCCGTCGGGGCCACGCGGCGCCTTTCCCCCTTCAAAGGCGCTCGGGTCTCGGTCACTCGGTGCGCGACCCCAGGAGATACCTCGTGGCCGGGTGCACCGGATCGCTCACACTATCCGCCCCGTTCGGCGTCGAGCGACGGCCGTGACAAATTCCACGCCCCTACAACCGGGCAATCCGCCCTATTTCTTTGAACTTGTGTTCGCCGTGAAGGGTCGGCTTGGCAAGCGCTTTACCCGCAGCTGTCCTCGGCGGCGGTGTTCCCGCGGAACGTGGGAGCGGGTGGGGTGGGTGAAACCGTCCCGGAAGCCGCAGGCCCCGCCGCCCGCGGTCCGAACGGACCGTAGTCACCCGACTCCGCAGGGGTCGGATTCGTGGGAATTCCCTTGGAAACCACCACCGGCGCGTCAGTTCGCAGCCGTTCGAAGAGTTTCTCCGCCTCGGGCTCCACCAGTTGGTCGCGATTGGCGTTGTAGACGTACGACTCCCGTGGAACGGTCAGGAATTGGACATGTTCGGTGGGAATGTCCCGCAGGCCGCGCACGAGTTCGTACAGTCCGCGCAGGCTCGCCAGATCCGGGTCGGTGGTGAGTGAGGACGTGGCCGCGTCCAGCACCGGATACAGCTTCACCGGGTTCATCAGGACGTCATTGCTCTGCACCTTGTTGACGAGCGCCCCGAGGAAACGCTGCTGCCGGTCCATCCGGTCGGTGTCACTGCCGTTCCCGAGGGACTTACGGGCCCGCACATAACCGAGCGCCTGCTCCCCGTCGAGCGTGACCTTCCCGGCGGGCAGCCGCAGTTTGGCGGCCTTGTCGTCGATCGGCTCCTTCAGGCACACCTCCACCCCGTCCACGGCGTCCACCATGTCCTTGAACCCGCTGAAGTCGACGACCACGTGGTGATCGATCCGCACGCCCGTCAGCTTCTCCACCGTCCGGATCGTGCAGGCCGAACCCCCGCTCTGGAAGGCGTAGTTGAACATCGCGAACGTCGGCTCCGTCCGCTTTCCGTCCGGCCGCAGACAGCCCGGCACGTCCACCATCAGATCGCGCGGGACGGAGACGGCGGTGGCGCTGCGCCGCCCGGCCGCCAGATGCAGCAGGATCGTGGTGTCGGACCGCTCGGTCCCGGAGTCCCGCCCGTACTTCCGGTTCCCTTCGCCCGACCGCGAATCGGACCCTATGAGCAGGACGTTCTGGGCGTCCTTCACCAGCGAGGTCGGCCGCTCCTTCGCATACCGCGACAGCTCCGCCGCGGCCGCGTCGTCGGGTGTGATGTTCCCGTCCAGCTTCGCGTAGGCGACCCACCCCGCCACCCCGGTCGCGAGGACGACCACACCCGCCGCGCCCGCCCCGTACCGCACCCACCGCCGCCGACGCCGCCGCGCGAGCCCCCGCCCGTCGGCGGACGCCCCCACTCCCGGCCCGAGGGGCCCACCGGAACCCGCCGCTTCCCTCACGTCCGATCCACCTCTCCCGCCTCCGGTCCCACGTAGGCCGTACGAGCGTGCAGAGCTGCTCCTACGACGATGCCGTGAAGTCCGCCCGAAGGCGGGACGGGGGTGAGCCGAACGGGTGAGGGGCGGTGCCCTCCGGCGCTTCGGAGGCGGGGGCGCGTAAGGCCGGCCCGTCCGGTGCCTTGGGGCGGGGGGGGGTGAGTACAACCAGCCCGTCCGATGCCTTGGGGGCGGGGGTGCGTACAACCAGCCCGTCCGGCGATTGAGGACGAGGCCCGTTCAGGGCCGAAGCGGGGGTCTGGGGGCGGCAGCCCCCAGTGACACCGACCCCGGGTACCGACCCTCCCGCCCGCCCGGAGGGCTACCGCACAGTCGCCGTCACCCGCTCACTCTCCACCCGCCGGGCCACGGCCTCCTCGTCGGCCTCCGCCAGATTCCGGCACAGCACCACGGACCCCCCGCTCGCCAGCGGCGCGTACAACCCGGCGCCGAGCCCCTCCCACGTGTCGTACGCCAGCCCCGACAGCAGCCGGGACCCGGGCCCCGTCAGTCCCAGCCCCGCCGCCGATGCCCGCGCCCGCTCGACGATCTCGGCCCCGGTGTACTCGGCCCCGGCCACGATCAGCGCGGGCTCCTCGGGGTCGACGGGAACGTACGGCGCGAAACGGTCGCCGAAGCCCGGCACGTTCACGGCGTAGTCGTCGTACCCCTCCGGAGGTCCCGGCACGAACCGTCGCCCGAGCGGCGCCAGCGACAGCGCGTACCGCTCGCCCCGGCACGCCAGCCCCGCCTCGAACTGCCCGGGCCCGGCGACCACGAAGTCCGCCCGCGCCGGATCCCCGGCCACGTCCGCGACGACTCCCACCGACGAACACGCCAGCAGCCACACGGCCGTCTGCCAGTGCGCGGGCAGCAGCAGTGCGACCCGGTCGCCGGGTTCGGCGGACAGCCCGTCCTGGAGCAGGTTGGCGGTCTTGGCCACCCAGTTGGCGAAGGTGGCCACGGACAATTCGACCCGCTCGCCCGTGGCGTCGTCGTAGAAGGTCACCAAGGGGCGCGCGGGGTCCGCGGCCAGCGCGGAACGCAGCAGGTCGGCAGGGGTGCGATCGGTGGCAGTCACCCGCGCAAGCGTACGCGCCACCGCTGCCGCCCCACCGGTTGCCGGACCCTCGCGGAGCCACCGGTTCGGCGGAACGCGCCCGACGGCCCGTCAACTCACCGATGGACAGAAATGTATGACTATGTCCAGGATCGTTGGCATGCGTGGATTGCTTGCTTCCTCGATCGGTGTCACCTGCGCGGCGGCACTCGCCCTCCCGCTGACGCCGCCCGCCAACGCGGCGACGGCGCGACCGGCGCCGGCCGCAGAGGCGGCGCCCACCGGGACGACCAGGGCCACGAGCCCCCACACCCCGACCACCCCATCCCTCCAAGGCACCCGCACCACCTCATCCCTCCAAGGCACCCGCACCACCTCATCCCTCCAAGGCACCCGCACCACCTCATCCCTCCAAGGCACCCGCACCGCCCCATCCCTCCAAGGCACCCGCACCACCTCATCCCTCCAAGGCACCCGCACCACCTCATCCCTCCAAGGCACCCGCACCACCTCATCCCTCCAAGGCACCCGCACCGCCCCATCCCTCCCAGACACCCGGACCACCCCATCCCTCCCAGACACCCGGGCCGTCTCCTCCCTCCCCGACCTCCCGGGCAGCACCCAGTCGCTGCCCCTCACTCCCCTCTCCGGTGATCGCGCCCTGGGCGGCGCGGGCGCCGGCCAGGGCCTGTCCCGCCGGGACGTGCACCACTTCTCCCTCCTGGGCGTCGTCTGGGACGACCCGGCCACGGAACTCCACGGCCGCGTCCAGGTCCGCACCCGCCCGTCCGGCGCCGGCGCCTGGTCCGGCTGGCAGGACGTCGAGACCCACAACGCCGACCACGGCGCCGACCCCGGCACGCCCGAGAGCGCCTCGGGACAAGTCCGCGGCGCCACGGCCCCGCTGTGGGTCGGTGACTCCGACGGCGTCGAGATCCGCGTCCACCCGGACACGGAAAGCCGTACGGAGGAGACGGCCCGGGGGACCCGTACCCTCTCGACGATCGCCCCGCTCCCCGTCGGCCTGCGCCTGGAACTGGTCGACCCGGGATCGGCGCCCCCCGAGCCCGCCCCCACGGCTGAGGCGCCCGCGGGCGCGGAAGACGCGGACGGCGCGGACGGCGCGGAAGAATCAGAGGGCGCGGAGAGCGCTGAAGAAGCAGAGGGCGCAGAAGGCGCCGAGGGTCCGGAAGACGCCGAGGGTGCCGAGGGTGCCGAGGGTGCCGAGGGTCCGGAAAGTGCCGGGACCGCCGCCGTGGCCGCCGAGGCGACGGCGGCCTCCGCCGCCAACGCCGCCCTCGCCCCGCTCGGAGCCATGGAGATCCCCGCCCTGGACCGCTCGGACACCGAACGCGAACTCCTCACCCTGCGCGGGGCCGAGTTGACGGTGGACCAGCGGGCGAAGCCGTACATCGGCGCGCGCCCGAGCATCGTCACCCGACGCGGCTGGGGCGCCGACGAGACGCTGCGCGAGAGCGGCTTCCGCTACACGACGAAGGTCAAGGCCGCGTTCGTGCACCACACGGCCTCGGGCAACAGCTATAAGTGCTCGCAGGCCCCGTCCGTCATCCGTGGTATCTACCGCTACCACGTCAGGAGCATGGGCTGGCGCGACATCGGCTACAACTTCCTCGTCGACAAGTGCGGGAAGATCTACGAGGGCCGCGCCGGGGGAGTGGCGAAGCCCGTCCTCGGTGCCCACACCCTCGGTTTCAACAGCAACAGCATGGGGATCGCCGTTCTCGGCACGTTCACCACCGCCAAGCCGAACAGCGCCACGGTCAACGCCGTCGCGCGACTGACGGCCTGGAAACTCGGCCTCTTCGGGGCGGATCCGCAAGGAAAGACATACCTGAAGTCCGCGGGTGGCAATCTCTACGGAAAGGGAAAGAACGTACGACTGAATGTGATCTCGGGTCACCGGGACGGGTTCGCCACGGAGTGCCCGGGCAAGCAGCTCTACGGCAAGCTCACCTCGGCCCGCACGACCGCGGCGCGCTACCAGGGGCGCTGAGGCGGGCGGTCCGGTCCGGACAGCTCCGGCCCCCGGGAAGCCCCGGGGGC
>NZ_JBHWUU010000149.1:0-9702 GCF_042737375.1 Streptomyces sp. NPDC060000 | reverse complement strand
CGCCCGCCGCCGGCCGCTTTGTCCGCGCCGGCCTGGATGCGCGGGAGCGGGCATTGTCGCTGCTCGAACCGGCGGTACGGCCGCACGCGATGACGGGACCGGTCGGCTGAGCAACGTGGATCATTGAGCCGACGGCCTCGGCATCAGCCCAGGGGCCGACTCACGCTTTGGCGATCGCCGCCTTGGGCCATTGCTTCGGCCTGTGGGAGGGGCCGTTCATGAACACCTGGTGGCTCGTGTCGACAGCTTGTCCAGGAGCGATTCAGCGACGACCGGGTTCGGGACCGGAGAGCGGGAAGACCAGCTTCTGCACCAAAAGTCAGGCTCTGGTCCACTTCGTGCGGTCGCGTACACAGGGTGACTGTTGACCTTTGCCTAATGGTGGTTTTAGTGGTCGTGGGCGGTCAGGGCGTGCATGACTGGCTGGCCGCGTGTGAACCTGGCTCCCCTCATCAGCCTCCTTGAAATCGAACATCTAGGCTGGCGCGGTGACTGATGAGCAGGAGCGGGTGCAGCCGTCGGGCGTGTGGGCCACGGCGGTAGGGGTGGCCAGGGTGCGGGCGCTGGAGACCGAGCGGGAGAACGCGCTGTTCCGCGACCCACTGGCACAGGCCTTCGCCACCGCCGGCGGCCTGTGGCCCTCCTCGCCGCCGCTGCCCGATGACGAGGCCGCGCGACGCCGCCGGCTGGCCGTGTCGTTCTCCATCGTCATCAGGACGAAGTTCCTCGACGACCTGTTGCAGCAGGCCTCCGCGTCCGGGGTCCGGCAGATCGTGCTGCTCGGCGCCGGCATGGACAGCCGGGCCTTCCGGATGGACTGGCCCGAGGGCACCCGGCTGTTCGAGGTCGACACCGCCGCGCCACTGGACTTCAAGGCTTCGGTGCTGCGCCAGGAGCGGGCCGTCGCACGCTGTGAGCGCGTCACCGTCGCGGTGGATCTGCGTGAGGACTGGCCTGGCGCGCTGGCCCCCGCAGGGCACGACCCGGCGGTGCCGACCGCGTGGATCGCTGAAGGACTACTGATCTATCTGCCCGAGGACGCGGTGGAACTGCTGTTGGCCCGGATCAGCGCGCAGTCGGCGGCAGGCAGTCGGATGGGGCTGACGTTGGGCTCGCGCGGCGTGATCGAGCGCTTCGGCGCGGACGCCGCGCCGGGATCGGCGGCGTCCATGTGGGTCTCGGAGATGCCCGACGACCCGGTGGGCTGGCTGGCCGGGCACGGCTGGGAGGCCGACAGCCACACCCTGCGCGAGCGCGCTGCCACCTACGGCCGCCCGATCAGCACCCCGCCGCAGCGCGAGGAGCGGCCCGGCGGACTGATCTCGGCGGTCCGCCGGTAGAGCGCCTCCCGGTTCCCTGGATGATCGATTCCAAGGGGCCTGATGAGTGGAGCCCGGTTCATGCGCGGCCAGCCAGTCATGCGCGCACCTACCGCCTACACGTCGCCCGGTCGGCCTCCTTCTGGATCGGGAGGCGAACACGCTCGCGGCCTGGCTCGCCGAGCGGCCCGGCATCGAGATCGTCTGCCGTGACCGGGCGTCCTTCTTCGCCGAAGGTGCCACCCGCGGCGCCCCGCAGGCCCTCCAGATCGCCGACGTATGGCATCTCCGGCACAACCTGAGCGAAGCCGCCGAGAAGTGTGTCTACAGGCACCGTGGCTGCTTGCGTCCCACGCCGGCCCCAGTCTGAGGAACCCGCAGGAAGAGGCGGAGCCAGCTGCGTCGCCCTGGCCGACAGGGCACACCGGTTCGCCGAACGCACCCGCGCCAAGCACGCCACCATCCACGCTCTCCTCGCCGCCGGGCAGAACAAGCGGTCCGTCGCCCGGCAGTTCGGGACGACCCTCGACACGATCTTGTGTTCCTCCCGTGCCGCTACTGCGGAGGAGATATTCACCGGGCAGTGGCAAGGCCGCGCGACCAGGCTCGATGACTACAAGCCCTGCCTCGATCAGGGTTGGCAGGAAGGCTGCACCAACGCCCGGAAACTGTGGGAGGAGATCAGGGAACAGGGCTATCCCCGCGGCTACGCCAGTGTCCGTACCTACGTCAGCAGGACGCTTCGCGGCAAACCCCAACGGTCGGCCTCCGCGCGCCGTCAGCCCGCGCCGTCACGCGCTGGATCCTCACCCACCCCGACGCCCTACCCGAAGGTGACCTGCTCCAGCTCAAAGCCGTCCTGGCCAACCCCGCCGAGCTGACGGCACTTGGCGAGCATGTGCTCTCCTTCCGGCACCTGGTCGCTCACCTCCAGGGCGACCCGTTGCCGACCTGGATCGAAGCGGCTACCTCCACCACCGAACTGCCCAGCCTCCGGAGCTTCGCCCAACACCTCGAACGCGACCTCGACGCCGTCACCGCGCGCCTCACACTGCCCTGGAACTCCGGCGTCGTGGAGGGTCATGTCAACCGGATCAAGATGCTCAAGCGCCAGATGTTCGGCCGCGCAGGATTCGATCTCCCGCGCGAACGAGTTCTGTTGGCGTAACCGAGAGCGACGCGACCACACGAAGTGGACCAGAACCTCAGAAACCGACACAACCAAGAGTGCCGATCCACTACTCTGATCATCAATCCCGAACCTCACCCGATCAGAGGCCCGGTGTCGCGGCCCGGTTTTTTTCGGCCTGCCCCCGTCATCCCGGAGAGCGCCGAGCCCAGAACAGGACGTGGCCGCCGCTGTCGCCTTCGGGCACGAACTCCTCGTGGGCCACGTCGAAGCCGGCCTGCACGAGCCATGCGCGGCTCGTGGCGGCGTCGAATTGACTCCACCACATCGCGGCCCCGCCGCCGAGCCAGTTCTCATCGGTCCCGGTCCAAGCCCGATGCCCGGTGGTGCTCAGGAACCAACCTCCGGGCCGGATCCAGGAAGCGATCCGCTCCAGCAGGGCCGGCTGTTCCTCCACTGGAACATGGATCAGGGCGTACAGACAGACAACGGCGTCGAAGCTGCCCTGAGGAAGCTCCAGAGTGGTGGCATCAGCCCGGATGAAGTCGGCGCCCGGCACAAGCTCCCGGGCCCTGCGGATCTGGACCTGACTGATGTCGACGCCCGTCACGCGGTGGCCCGCCGCGACCAGGGACCGGGCTACGGGAACACCGGTGCCGCACCCGATGTCCAGGACGGTGCCTGTCTCGGGGAGTCGACCGAGCAACTCCCCGATCCACGATCCGTACTTCGTCTCGCTGCCGAATGCCCGCTCATAGTGCTCCGAGAGCACGTCATATCCGCGCCGGACCACTTCTTTTGGATCTTCAACGTCCACGCGCGCACCCTATGGCGCGTGTGTCGGGAGCGCGACCTCTTTCAGCTCAGGTGGTCCCCTGGCCGCGACTCCATCCTCGCGGGTGGATGACGCGCCCCGTCACGCGCCCCAAAACGACAAGCCCCCGTGAAGCAGCCGGATCAGAACGGTTCAAAGCTCGGCTCGACCGGACCGATCTCGCCGCGCTCTGCCAGTCCGTTCAGGTCTTCCAGCTCAAGGAACTCCAAGGCATCTGGGTCGATCCCATGGTGCGGGTCTACGTCGCGCAGGCGCTTGACGAAGGCGAGCACGAAGTCGGTGAACGACCCGTCGAGGACCTCGGGATCCGTCCCGTTGATGTTCGTGACAATCTTCCAGAGGCCCGGGTCCGGGTCGCATGGCCAGAAGAAATGCTCGTCACCGGAGTAGTCGTATCCCCAGGAGATGAGGCCACCCGAAGCGGGGTGGAACCGGAACGGGTACTCGTCCGAGTCACGTCGCCACGACTGGCCGAACGCTTCGTGGATCTTCCGCATCCGATCAAGCAGCGGGCTGGACCCTCGGGGGTGGAAGACCACCAGCTCTCCGCAGATCACGCCAGTGCCATACGCGTCAAGGAACGCCTTGAAGTCACCCGGCAGCGCCGAGCCGACATAGTCCTCGACCTCGGCCCAGCCGCCGGGCGATGGGTCTCGGGCCGGTGGCTGGCCGAACAGTTGCACCAGGTCATCCAAACCCGCCATACGCTCCGCCTGCTTGATCGTCGGTTCTTGGCGCCAAACCTAGTCAGACGCGGCTGCGGGGATCAAGGGGAAGCGGATCGGCAGCCACCTCGTCAAGTACTCTCACGACGTTCATCGCTCGCGATGACGACCAACAAAGCTTACAAGCAGTGAAGTTCGGAGAAGTCGGCGTCCGTTGCTCGCTCCTCCGGCCCGCGCCCTCGCGGTGAGACCGGCTGATCGAGATTCGCGACAACCTGGTCGATCGGACCGCCGACGCTCAGTGCGAGGGCTGGCCCGTCCTCGACGAGCTGTCCAACCTGCCCAGGGTGATCGGCGCGCCGATCACCGTTGCGTGGAACGCCAAGGATTTCGTTGAGGCCGCACCCTGCAATCGTGTTGGCTAAGACCTTGCAGGGAATCAAGGTGTTGCTGCCCTGCAAGCTCTTACTGATCATTTCAGAATGAAATGTGTTGTGGGGCTCGGCAGTTGGGTGTCGTGTCGGCAGGATCTGTTGGGTGTCCGCTGATCTTGTGCCTGATGACTTGTGGGAACGTGTGGCCCCGCTGCTGCCGGTTCGTCCGCCCAGGCGGTATCGGTATCCCGGGCGATTGCCTGCAGACGACCGCGCTGCGCTGCGCGGCATCGTCTACGTGCTGTGCAAGGGCGTGAGCTGGCGGGACGTTCCCGCGGAACAGGTCGGCTGCAGCGGTGTGACAGCCTGGCGGCGTCTGCGGGACTGGACCGAAGCGGGCGTCTGGCCGCAGCTGCACGAGGTACTGCTGGCCGAGCTCCGGGCTGCGGGCCCGCTGGACATGGACGACGCCGCGATCGACGGCTCGCACGTCCGGGCGCTCAAAGGGGGGCTCACACCGGACCTTCGCCGGTCGACCGGGCCCGGCCCGGCAGCAAACACCGTGGCGTCGTCGGTGCGTCTGACCACCGTCAGCGCGATCCGCAGGACATCGCGGGCGAGGTCGACCAGGCGTCCGGTGTAGCCGCCGTCGGCCCACACCAGCGAGATGCGCCAGTGCCGCATCCGCAGCCGCTCCAGCAGCGTCCGGCCGACCTCGCGGTCGGTGACGGATGCGGCGGTGACCGTCACGGCCAGCAGAAGCCCGAGGGTGACCACGACGATGTGTCTCTTGCGGCCGTTCACCTTCTTCCCGCCGTCGAACCCCCGGCTGGCAACCGGCACCGACGCGGCCCCTTTCACCGACTGCGCGTCGATGATCCCGGCGGTCGGCTCAAGATCACGGCCCGACGCCTCGCGGACCCGGTCGCGCAGCCGGTCGTGGAACTCGGCGACCAGGCCCTTGTCCCACCAGCGCCGGAAGAAGGCGTAGACGCGGTCCCATGCGGGGAAGTCCGCAGGCACCGCTCTCCAGGCAATGCCGCCCGCAACCAGGTAGCGCACCGCGTCGACCAGCTGCCGGTGGCAGTAGCTCTCCGGCTGCCCGCCTCTTCCCTCCAGCCAGGCGGGCACGGGCATCGCGTCGCGCACGACTGCCCACTCCGCGTCGGTCATGTCCGAGGGGTACCTCGGACGCCTGTGCGGCCGGTCCCCGGCGTTCCCGAACCGGTGAGCGAGGCAATCACACGACAGGGGCGCGGAGTTGGACGGCAATGTCACGGAGACGGAAAACTGCGGCACCAGGGGCCTCCTGTTGCTCGACTGGATTCGACACCCACGAGCTGTACGGGAGGCCCCACTTTCATGCCCTGCCGACCAGGAGATCGCCCGACCGAGTCGGCAGACTCGAACTCACGATCACAAAGATCGATAGAGCAACCGCTAGTTAGCGCACTCAGCGCACGAAGTCCGTTACTGTGCCGTGGTTGTCGGGAGAGGTCAGGCCCCAGAGGATCAGCCCCACGATGATTGCCAGCAGGATCAGCCCCGGCACGTTCTCGGGCCCCCAACTGACGGGCTGCCGAACCGGTGGGCCGGGTGTGGCGTCGTCGCGTGCAGTGTCGGAGTCGGCGCGCTGCCAGGGCGCGACATCGGCCTCACCCCGGGCGATCCGCGCGGCCACTCGGCGCACGTCCGCCGCGTGGTAGGTCGGCTCGCGGGTCAGGTCCGGGGAGGGCGCACCCGAGGTACGTACGCTGTTGGCCCGCGCCACGGCCCTGATGCTGCTCGGCCTGATCTGTGGCCAGATCTCCCGGACTTCGGCCTTCGTCAGCCAGCCTTCCCCGTCCTCAAGGTCCTGCTCATCCGCTGCCCCCATGCGCAGTCCGCCCCCTCGCTCGCCGATCACCCTTGGCTTGATACCCAGACCGCCGAAAGATCACCCGCCCGGGCAGTCACACTCGAACTCACGCCCACCGTGTTCGGTAGAGAAACGATTTCTTAGAGAGCCCGGCGGTAGGCGTCACTTGAGTCTTCTGGTGGTGGGTAGGTGTCCCAGCGGTAGCGCGGCGGACGCGCGTGCGGAGCGTGACGAGTACGCATGGCCGCGCCCGGCTGATCCGTAGATCCTCGAACGTCGGCTGAAGCCTGGCCGGGCGGGCGGCTGCCGAAGGGTCAGGCGGGGGGAACCGCCTGCGGATAGAGCACGCTCGGGTCGGCGGACAGGGCCGCCTTGAGCTGGACGCAGTCGTTGTCGGCGAGGATCTCCATCTTTCCGGCCTCGATACCGTCGAGGGCGGCGCGCACGACATCGGCGGGGTCGTTCTTCTCCACGTCCCACCCGGCCATCATGTCGGTGTCGGTGCTGGCCAGGTGCAGGCCCGTCACCGCGGTTCCCTGGCCCGCGAGTTCGAGGCGGATGCCGTTGGTGAGGCTCCACGCCGCCGCCTTCGACGCGCTGTAGGCGTTGGCCCCGTCGTAGGCGAGCCAGGACATCGCCGACAGGACGTTGAGGATGGCCCCACCGCCGCCTGCGGCCAGGACGGGGGTGAACGCCCGGACCACGTTGAGGGTGCCGAAGTAGTTGGTGTCCATCTCCAGCCGGATCTTCTCGGGGTCCCCGGTGACGAGGTTCTGCTGGGTGAAGACGCCGGCATTGTTGATCAGGAGGGTGACGTCCGAGGCCGCGCCCGCCGCGGCGGCGACCGAAGCCGGATCGGTGATGTCGAGCCGCAGTACTTCCGCACCGGGGAGGTCGACGAGGTGGGGGGTGCGTGCGGTCGCGTAGACCTTGGTGGCGCCCCGGTGCAGGAGCTGTTGGGCGAAGTGCCTGCCGATGCCGCGGTTGGCGCCGGTGACGAGGGCGACGGAACCGGTGATCTTCATGGGGAGTCTCCTGGCGGTGGTGAGGTGATTCCTGTCCGGGCTGTTCACGGGCTACGCTAGAACCTGACGTTGACGTCAGAGGCAAGGAATGTGATCCAGGTCATGGAGGGGGCGTTGATGCGCATCGGTGAGCTGGCCTCAAGGGTGGGCGTGAGCGTGCGGGCACTGCGCTACTACGAAGAGCAGGACCTGCTGGCCTCGGCGCGCAGCCCCAGCGGCCAGCGGCAGTACCCGGACAGCGCGGTCGACCGCGTCCAGCTGATTCAGCAGCTGTACTCCGCAGGGCTGCCGAGCAGGGCGATCCTGGAACTGCTGCCGTGCGTCGAGACCGGTGACGTGACCCCCGCACTGCTCGACCGGCTGTCGGCCGAGCGGGACCGCATCGATACGCAGGTCAGCACCCTGGTGAAAACCCGGGACCGGCTCGACGCCATCATCACCACAGCCTCCACAGCCAGGAGCGCGGGCCGGCCCTGCCCTCGTTGAGCAGCGCGCCTTCCCCAGGCGTGCGGCAGTGCTTGTCCGCCCGACGCAGACAGACGCCCGTCAGCAGGCGTCACTTGAGTCTCTTGGTGGTGGGCCGTCCGTCCCAGCGGTAGAGCGGGGTCGCGCGGCGGATGAGCATGCGGAGCGTGACGATTGCGGCGGACAGGTAGAGGTAGAAGTCCACAGCGCACTGGCGCTTCTCGGTGCAGCGGCGGAGCTTGCCGAAGCCGTTCATCCATGCGTGGCTCCGCTCCACGACCCACCTCTTGCCGGCCTGGATCGGTGCGGGCACGCCCTTGCGGGCGATCTCGCCGGTGAAGCCCAGTTCCTCGAGCGCGGCTCGGGTCTTGTCACTGTCGTAGCCCCGGTCCAAGTTGACGTTGACCTGCTCGGGAAACACACCGATCTGCCTCTTCGCGGCCTCCAGGATGGGCACGAGCAGCGGGGAGTCATGACGGTTGGCCCCGGCCGAGACGAGACCGATCGGGACGCCGCGGGCTTCGGTGGCCACTGAGCGCTTCAGGCCCTGCTTGCCCCGGTCGACCGGGGAGCGTCCGGCTCTCTCGCCGCCGCAGGGAGCCTTGGTGATGCACCCGTCGACGGACAGCTCATGGAGTTGGAGGCCGATCATGCGGTCGTACGCCTGCACGGCCAGCCCGTGGACCTGCTCGGCCATGCCCAGCTGTGACCAGTACTTGACGCGGCGTCGGATGGTGCGGTCGGAGCACTGGCGGTCGGCGATCCGCTCGTATCCGGAACCGTGCACCAGGGCGGCGATGACGCGCTCGAAGACAATCCGGTCCGGGATGCGCGGGTTGTGGCAGCCGAGCGGATGGGTATCGACATGCTCGGGCAGCAGCGCTGCGAACCGGTCCCACAGGGGTTCGAGCAGGCATGATGGCAGGACAGGCACGAGCCCTCCGGTGATCACTGAGCGTCAAGAACTGCATGATCACCCAGGCTCGTCCCTGTCTTGCCTCCGGGTCGTCACACGGCCATTCGCCACACCTACCGCCGGGCTTTCTAAGCTTGTTCTTTTTCTTCCGGCCTCGAACGGCGTCTCGTACTGAGTCGCTCACCTGGGGATTCACCAGACATGGGGGCGGCCTTCGTCTGATCCTGTGCTCCGACCAAGGTGCACGTGACCACGACGAAGGCCGTGAGGGTGAGTCTGCTGCCTGATGCTGTCCGGAGGGAAGCGTTCGCGGAAGCGTCACGCTTCCGGGGTGAGTTCTACGAGTGTCTGAACGCTCGGCGGGATGAGTTGTTCGAGCTGACCGATGCGGTGCTGTGTGCGGACGGTGCGGTGAAGTTCCCGGTGGACCTGACGCTGCTGCCCGAGCATCGTCGTGGGCACGGAGCGATGTACGGCGGTCTCAACCACGGCCGGATCGACGTGGTTCGCCTGCGGACGGTGCTGGCCGGGCTGTCGCTGCCGCGTTTCGACGGCGGGCGCCTGGTCCTGGCGGTCGATGTGTCACTGTGGCTTCGCTCGGACGCACCGTGCTCGGCCGAGAGGCTGTTCTGCCACGTCTACGGCCGGGCGAAAACGGCGTCGCAGTTCATTCCGGGCTGGCCCTACTCGTTCGTCGCCGTGCTGGAGCCGGGCGCCACGTCCTGGACCGCGATCCTGGACGCGGTCCTGCTCGGACCTGCGGACGACGCCACCGCGATCACCGCCGCCCAGCTGCGGGATGTCGTTGAGCGGCTCGTCACAGCGGGCCAGTGGCAGAGGGGCGACCCGGACATCGTGATCGTGGCCGATGCCGGCTACGACGTCACCCGCCTGGCCTGGGTCGACCACGACGGTGAACTTCCCCTGGTTGAGGGGACGTTGATCAGGCTGAAGGTCGAGTACCTGTCGAAAGAACGGGATGCCCCGCCAGTGTGGTCATGGTCCTCCAAGACCGGTGCCACCCCCGACGACGTGGACCGATTCCGGCAGGTCTTTCTCCGCCGCTTCGATCTGGAGCACACCTTCCGCTTCGCGAAGCAGACCCTCGGATGGACC
>NZ_JBHWUU010000148.1:0-9782 GCF_042737375.1 Streptomyces sp. NPDC060000 | reverse complement strand
GGTCGGTGGGAGCCGACCGCCCCGCCGGCCAGGTCCCGCGGGACACCCCGGACGAGGCGATCGGCCGGCGCAGGGCACCTGACCGGCGCGTCCGTCCCCCGAACGCCCCGTCCACCAGGAAGCGCGCCGCCCCCCGTGCGACGGTGACCGTACTGCTGACCGACGTACGGAGACCGCCGTGGCCGACCTCCATGACGAGCCGCACACCCTTCCCGAGGTCGGCGAGCTCGACGACGAGGCGCAGGCGCCCCCCGTCACCCCGGACGCGCGGCTCACGGCCGAAGGGACCACCCGGGACGGCCAGGACCTCGCGGACGCGGTGGGCACCCCGCTGGAGCGGGCCCGTGCCCTGCTCGCCGCGCACCCCGTCGCCGACGGCTACAGCGGACTGCCCTGGGCCCCGCGCCACCTGCCCTGGTACGACCTCCAGCTCGGCGAGAGCGCCGTCGCCACGGACGTGCCCCGGCTGCGCGAGGGTCACGTGGGCGCGCTGCTGTGGTCGCTGCACCTGCCCGAGGGACTCGCCGCCGGCCGGGCCGTCGGCGCCACCCTGGAGCAGCTGGATCTCGTCCGGTCGGTGATCGCCGCCCACCCCGAGGGACTGCGGCTCGCCCGCAGCGCCGGCCAGGTCATCGACGCCCGCAACTGCGGCCGCGTCGCCGTGGTCCTGGGCCCGGCCACCGCCGCCGCGCTCGACGACTCCCTGAGCATCCTGCGCGTGCTGCACTCGCTGGGCGTGCGCGTCCTCACCCTGGGCGGCACCTCCTGGGCGGGCGAGGCGGGGCTGACCCGGTTCGGCGAGGAAGTCGTGCGCGAGATGAACCGGCTCGGCGTGCTCGCCGACCTCTCCGGCGCCTCCGACGCCACCGTCGGCCGCGTCCTCGCCCTCTCCAAGACGCCGGTCCTGTGCACCCGCTCGGCGGCCCGCGCACTGCGTCCCCACCCCGACAACCTGCCCGACGACCTGCTCGCCGGGCTGGGCGCGGCCAAGGGACTGTGCCTGGTGCCGCTGACCTCCGAGCAGACCGGCCCGAGCCTCCGGGACGTCGCCGACCACCTCGACCACGTCCGCGCGGTCGCCGGCCCCGGCTGCGTCGGCCTGTCCGGCGCCCACGACTCGGGCGCGGCCCATCCGCAGGGCCTCACCGACGCCTGCGGCTATCCGCATCTGATCGCCGAGCTGCTCGACCGAGGCTGGCCGAAAACCGACATCACCCTGCTGACCTGGGGCAACGTACAGCGTGTGCTGCGCACCGCCGACTTCACGGCCCGTGCGGTGCAGGACCGCAGAATGCCGTCGACGGCGAGGATCGAGGAGCTCGACGGATAGCCCCTGCCCGGTGGATTCCGGTGGATCCCGGCGGGATAGGCCCCGCCCGGCGGATCGGTGGATCCGACCGATCGGGGCGGAGGAACTACGGGCGCACCGGTTGCTACGGGCGCTCGGTCCGGCACAGGCAGAACGGGTGCCCCGCCGGATCGGCGTACACCTGGAAGTCCTTCTTCTCCCGGTCCTCCAGGTCCAGCGGCCGCGCGCCGAGCGCCAGCACCCGCTCGTGGGCCGCGTCGATCTCCGCCCAGGTGGCGCCGCCGTCCAGATCGAGGTGGAACTGCTGCGGATTGCGGTCGGCGCGCGGCCACTCCGGCGGGGTGTACCCCTCCACCTGCTGGAACGCGATCCGGGGGCCGCCGGGGACGTGGAGCACGTACCAGTCCTCTTCTCCGTCCTCGGCCTCGGGCGTACCGCCCAGCACCGCCGCGTAGAAGTCGGCGAGCGCGCGCGGATCGGGACAGTCGAGGACCACGGAACGGAAACGGGCGACGGACGGCATGGATTCCTCCGGCTCGAGTGCGGTACAGGGCTTCGGCGGTCGTACGGGCTGCCGCAGTCGGGCCGGCCTGGAAAGGCCGTGCCGGCGGTTCAGCAGCTGCACAGGCAGAACGGGTGCCCCGCCGGATCCGCGTACACACGCCAGCCGCGCGAGCGGTCCTCCGCGTCGAGCGGCTTCGCGCCCAGCGCGAGCACGCCCCGCTCGGCCGCGTCCAGATCGTCCACGGTCAGGTCCAGATGGAACTGCTGCGAGTGCTCGGGCGCCGGCCACTCGGGCGGTACGAACCCGGAGGCGGCCTGGAAGGCCAGCGACTGACCGCCGGGCACCTTCACATCCACCCAGTCCCCCTCACCCTCGACGCTGCCGCCCAGCACCTCGGCGTAGAAACCGGCCAGCGCGCCCGGGTCGGGACAGTCCAGAACGACGACACGCAGCTTGGCGAGAGACATGACTTCTCCTCACGGTCGGAACGAAACCGCCTTCCGGTTACCCATAAGGGCGAGTAACCGGTAACGGTTACTGCATGCTTCCCTATTGGCGGTAACGTCGCAAGCATGAATGACCGATCGGCCGCTCCCGGAGGCCTGGCCCTGATCGAGTCCCTGGTGAACACGTTGGACATCGAGTCGGGCGCGGACGCGCTGGACACACCGGAGGGCCGGGCACGCTTCGGGCTGCCGGAGGGCACTGCGGGTGGGGGGAGCGCCGCGGGCGAGCTGTCGCGGGCCCGCGAGCTGCGTGAGTCCCTGCGCGCGGCCCTGCTGGCACACGCGGGCCATCCGCCGCACCGCGAGGTGACCCCGCTGGGCGAGCTGCTGGCGGCGGCGCCCCTGCTGCTGGCGATCGACGAGCACGACGGCTCCGCCCGCCTCGCCCCAGCCGGTCCCGCCCCAGCCGGTCCCGCCCCCGCGGGCCGCGCTCCGGCAGGTCCCGTAACTGGGGTTCCCGACCCCGGCGGCGCGGCCCCGCTGCTCTCGCGTACGGCCGAGGCCGTGGCGGAGGCGCTGATCGCGGGCACCTGGACCCGGCTGAAGGCCTGCGAGGCCGCCACCTGCCACTGGGCGTACTACGACCGAAGCCCGGCGGGCCGGGGGCGCTGGTGCTCGATGCAGGTGTGCGGGGCGCGCGCGAAGATGCGGCGGTACCGGGCCAAGTAGTTCACCGGGCGAAGTAGTTCACCGGCCGAGGCACAGGCCGGTGGTGCAGAATGCAGCAAGACGCCGGTTCGGCCGACTGAGCCTCGGCCGAACCGGCGTCGCTGCGTACGCCGTTTCGGCCGGGATGTCTGTGCGGCGCGATGCCTACGCGGTCGGGCGGCCCATCGCCCGGTACGTCCATCCGGCCTTGCGCCACAGGACCGGGTCGAGCGCGTTGCGTCCGTCGAGGACCAGCCGGGTCGTCGCGACCTCGCCGAGCTGTGCCGGGTCGAGCTCGCGGAACTCCCGCCACTCGGTGAGATGGAGTACGACGTCGGCGCCCCGGACGGCCTCCAGCGCCGAGTCCGCGTAGCCGAGCGTCGGAAAGACCCGGCGGGCGTTCGCCATCCCCTTCGGGTCGTACACCGTGACCTGACCGCCCTGGAGATGGATCTGCCCGGCGACGTTGAGGGCGGGCGAGTCCCGTACGTCGTCGGAGTCGGGCTTGAAGGTGGCGCCGAGCACGGCGACCCGCTTGCCCAGGAAGGAGCCGCCGCCCAGCGCCTGCCGTGCCAGCTCGACCATCTGCCCGCGCTGACGCATGTTGATGGAGTCGATCTCGCGCAGGAAGGTCAGCGCCTGATCGGCCCCGAGCTCACCGGCACGGGCCATGAAGGCCCGGATGTCCTTGGGCAGACAGCCACCGCCGAACCCGATCCCGGCCCGCAGGAACTTCTTCCCGATCCGGTCGTCGTACCCGATGGCCTCGGCCAGCTTGGCGACATCGCCGCCGGCGGCCTCGCACACCTCCGCCATGGCGTTGATGAAGGAGATCTTGGTGGCGAGGAAGGAGTTCGCCGAGGTCTTCACCAGCTCGGCGGTGGGGAAGTCGGTGACGACGAACGGCGAGCCCTCCCCGATCGGCGTCTCGTAGACCTGCCTCAGCAGCGCCTCGGACCGCTCGCTGCGCACCCCGACGACGATGCGGTCCGGGTGCAGGGTGTCCTGGACCGCGAACCCCTCGCGCAGGAACTCCGGGTTCCAGGCGAGCTCGGCGTCCGCACCGGCGGGCGCGAGCTCGGCGATCGTCCGGGCCAGCCGGTCGGCGGAGCCCACCGGCACGGTGGACTTGCCGACGACGAGCGCGGGCCGCGTCAGATAAGGGGCGAGGGAGCCTATGGCGGACTCGACGTACGACATGTCGCACGCGTACTCACCGTGCTTCTGCGGGGTGTTGACGCAGACGAAGTGGACGTCACCGAAGGCTCCCACCTCGGCCCAGTCCTGGGTGAACCGCAGCCGCCCGCTGGACCCCTCGAACCCGGGGACGTGCCGGCGCAGCAGCTCCTCGAGCCCCGGCTCGTACATGGGGGTCTCGCCGCGTTCGAGCATCTCGATCTTTTCCCGCACGACATCGAGAGCGAGCACCTCGAAACCCAGCTCGGCCATGGCCGCGGCGTGCGTGGCGCCGAGATAGCCGGTGCCGATCACGGTGATCTTGAGGGCCATGGATGCTCCTGGTGGGGGTGTCGTCGCTGCGCGCCCGAGCATAGTCGGGGCGTGCCGGCTCCCCTCACCGGGCAGTTGTCAGGCGGGAGGACCCTGTCGCCAAGCTCACGTATCACTCGGCTTTGTAGACCCTTAAAATTTGAGTTACTTAACGGTAATTAGCGTCGGTGACCGTAGCGTTTTGGAGCGTGAGACACCTTGGCCGGATCGGCTGACTTCGACCTGTACCGCCCGTCCGAGGAGCACGACATGCTCCGGGACGCCATCCGTGCGCTGTCCGAGGCGAAGATCGCTCCGTTCGCGGCCGTGGTGGACGAGGAGGCCCGGTTCCCGCAGGAGGCGCTGGACGCCCTGGTGGCGAGCGACCTGCACGCGGTGCACGTTCCCGAGTCGTACGGCGGCGCCGGCGCGGACGCCCTCGCCACGGTGATCGTGATCGAGGAGGTGGCGAGGGTCTGCGTGTCCTCCTCGCTGATCCCCGCGGTGAACAAACTGGGCTCCCTGCCGGTGATCCTCTCGGGCTCCGAGGACCTGAAGAAGAGGTACCTGACGCCGCTCGCCAAGGGCGACGCGATGTTCTCGTACGCCCTCTCCGAGCCGGACGCGGGCTCGGACGCGGCCGGTATGAAGACGAAGGCGGTCCGGGACGGCGACCACTGGATCCTGAACGGCGTGAAGCGCTGGATCACCAACGCGGGCGTCTCCGACTACTACACGGTGATGGCGGTGACGGACCCGTCGAAGCGCTCGAAGGGCATCTCGGCCTTCGTCGTGGAGAAGTCCGACCCGGGAGTCTCCTTCGGCGCGCCGGAGAAGAAGCTGGGCATCAAGGGGTCCCCGACCCGCGAGGTCTACTTCGACAACGTCCGTATCCCGGCCGACCGCATGATCGGCGAGGAGGGCACGGGCTTCGCGACCGCGATGAAGACCCTTGACCACACCCGCATCACCATCGCCGCGCAGGCGCTGGGCGTCGCCCAGGGAGCCTTCGACTACGCCAAGGGCTACGTCCAGGAGCGCAAGCAGTTCGGCAAGGCCATCGCCGACTTCCAGGGCATCCAGTTCATGCTGGCCGACATGGCCATGAAGATCGAGGCGGCCCGCCAGCTGACGTACGCGGCGGCGGCCAAGTCCGAGCGCCTCGACGCCGACCTCACCTTCCAGGGCGCGGCCGCCAAGTGCTTCGCCTCGGACGTGGCGATGGAGGTCACCACGGACGCGGTCCAGCTCCTCGGCGGCTACGGCTACACCCGCGACTACCCGGTCGAGCGGATGATGCGCGACGCGAAGATCACGCAAATTTATGAAGGCACGAACCAAGTTCAGCGGATCGTGATGGCCCGCAACCTCCCGTAGCGGATGCTCGTGGCCGGGCCCCGCTTCGGCGGCACGCACCGGCCCGCGCCGACACCAGCGGCCCCCGGCATCGCGCCGGGGGCCGCAGCCACGCGGTCGTTCTGCTCGCCGGCCGCCTCGGCTCAGTCCCCGAACCCCTCCGCGATGCGGCGCTCACGCAGCTCCATGATCGCGCGTCGCCTGGCCAGGCGGTGGGTGCGGCGGATCTGGGCCTCCTGGTAGCGACGCTCGTCGCGTTCCGTCTCCGGGACGACCGGGGGGACGGCACGTGGCTTGCCGTCGGCGTCGACGGCGGCGAAGACCAGGTAGGCCGAGCCGACCTGGGTGGCCGGAGCGGACTCGTTCCAGCGTTCGGCCAGGACCCGGACGCCGACTTCCATCGACGTCCGGCCGGTCCAGTTGACCTGTGCCTTCACATGGACGAGGTCACCGACGCGGACCGGCTCCAGGAAGGCCATCTCGTCCATGGACGCGGTGACGGCGGGCCCGCCCGAGTGCCGTCCGGCCACCGCGCCCGCCGCGTCGTCGACGAGCTTCATGATCACGCCGCCGTGCACCGTGCCCAGCAGGTTGGTGTCGTTGTGGGTCATGATGTGGCTGAGGGTGGTGCGGGACGCGGATGCGGGCTTGCCCGGGATGTCCGGGGTGCTGCCCGAGTCCGCCGCGGTGACCTGGTCTGTCATGTCCTCCACCTTATGCCGAGGGGGACAACCCGGGATTTTGTGTCAGCTTGGCAACAGCGGGGCCCTGATTCTCCGACGGCCCTTGTAAGGCACACAGCACTGCCCTGCACACTGGTCCGCATGAACGATTGGCCCGAGGGATGGTCCGACAGTGACCGCGGCAACCGCTACGGCGCCGGCAGCGCCGGTGCCCAGCCCGAGAGCGCGCGTGTCATGCGGCAGGTCCGCCGTGGCCCGGCCGCCCCGCCACAGGGCGCCGGAGTCCCGCCGCAGCCGTCGTACGTCAACGGTCAGGGGTACGGCGACTACACGAACGCCCAGAACACCGGGTACGACAGCGGCTACAGCTCGGGCGAGGTCTACGGGGGCGGAGGCGACTCCGGCGGCCCCGGGGGCGTCGACACCCGCGCCCCGCGCCCCGCGCCGAACTGGCGCCGTCGTATCAAGTGGACGGCGATCACGGTCCTGACCGTGCTGGTCGTGACATCGGTGGGCACCTACTTCTGGGCCGACGGCAAGCTGCGGCGCGAGGTCGACCTGTCGAAGGTCATCGACCGGCCCGAGGGGGGCGACGGTACGAACTACCTGATCGTCGGCTCCGACAGCCGTGAGGGCCTGTCCGCCGCGGAGAAGAAGGAACTGCACACCGGTTCCGCCGAGGGCAAGCGCACGGACTCGATGATGATCCTGCACGTCGGGTCCAACGGCGACACGCTGGTCTCGCTGCCGCGCGACTCGGACGTGGAGATCCCGACGTTCGTCGGCTCCGAGTCCGGCAAGACGTACAAGGGCACCGGCCGGCACACGAAGCTGAACGCCGCGTACGCGACGGACGGCCCGGAACTGCTGGTGCGCACGGTCGAGTTCAACACCGGTCTGCGCATCGACCACTACGTGGAGATCGGCTTCGCCGGCTTCGCCAACATCGTGGACTCGGTCGGCGGTGTCGAGATCACCATCGACAAGGCCTTCAAGGACAAGTACTCGGGCGCCGACTTCCAGGCGGGCAAGCAGACGCTGAACGGCGAGGAGGCGCTGGCCTTCGTCCGCACCCGGCACGCGTTCGCCGCGTCCGACCTGGAGCGCACCAAGAACCAGCAGAAGTTCCTCGCCGCCCTCGCCCACGAGGTGGCGACCCCCGGCACGGTCCTGAACCCCTTCAAGCTCTATCCGACGCTGGGCGCCGGCCTGGACTCGCTCATCGTCGACAAGGACATGGGACTGTACGACCTGGGCTCCATGTTCTTCGCGATGAAGGGTGTCAACGGCGGCGACGGCACCTCGCTGAACATGCCGATATCCGGCTCCTCCGGCGGCAACCTCGTCTGGGACAAGACGAAGGTGAAGCAGCTGGTGAACGAGTTGAACAACGACGAGAAGGTCACCGTCTCGGGCAACTGAGCCGCAGTGACCCACCCATGAGCAGGGGCGCCCGCACCGGGCGCCCCTGCCCGCGTTCAGGCGGCGGTCACATCGTGGCGCCGGCCATCGTGCGGCACATCTCGGCGCAGCGGCGACAGGACTCCGCGCAGCGCATCATCTGCGGATCGTCCGGCATGGCCATACACGCCTCGGCGCACATGTCGCAGGCCTTGGCGCACATGGCGCACATCTCGGCCGACATGGGCGAGCGCCGCATCATCATGTCGGCGCACATGCGGGTCGTCTCGGAGCAGTCCATCAGCGCGCGCATGATCTGCATCTGGGCCTGGCCGCCCATCTGCATGCAGGAGCTCATGGTCTCCTCGCACATGCTGTGGCAGGACATGCACGCCTCTACGCAGTCCTGCATCTCCTTGCTCATGGCGGTCATCGTTCCGGGCTGGGTCATGGCTCCTCCTGGGGGTGAGGGGGCCCGGCGGGCCCCGTGCGTGCCCTTCCGTCGTACGCCTCCCACCCGCCCCGCGCCATCGGGAGGACGGGACCGTTCCGTACGTTTTGCACCAGAAGCGCACATCCGCCTAGGAGCAGCCCACCTCGTCCCCTCGCACCACGCCGAACTCCCCCTGCTCCGCATGGGCGGCCCGCACCTTGCGCACCCGGCGGAAGTCGGTCCCCGCGATGACCTTCAGGGTCGGTCCGAGGCCCTTCACGGCCCGCAGCTCGCTGCCCGGAAGGGCGGTCGCGAGGGACTTCGCGGAGCGGTCCCAGCGGGGGTCGTAGGCGACGACCGTGCGCCGGGCGGTGGGGGAGGCCGCGCCGACCGGCTGCCGGGTGGTGCGGAAGCCCGTCGCCGCGAGCGCCGCGTCGACCCGCCTGCCGAGTCCCGCCGTACGGGTGCCGTTCTCGACCTGGACGCGGATCTGCTGCGGGGCGACGTCCACGCGGGCGTCGTCGTCGCCGGGCCGGGCGCCCGTGGCGAGGGGCTCGTCGTCGCGCAGGGCCCGGAAGAGGCGCCGCGACCTCACCGGGTCCCACTTCAGCGTCGAGCCGATGCCCTTCACGACATACCCCATCTGCCCGATGGGGACGGTCGTGAACTCGGAGGAGGAGGGGGAGAAGGTGCGCATCGCCCGGCCGAGGTCGAGGAGTTCGTCCGTGCCGAAGCCCCGGTCGGCCCGCACGGAGCCGAGCACCGCCCGCGTCACGTCCCGGAACCTCAGGGGGTTCAGCAGGACCCCGGAGGAGGTGGCCCGGTCCACCAGGGCCGCCAGGAAGCGCTGTTGGCGTTTCATCCTGCCCAGGTCGGAGGAGGCGTCCGCGTGCCGGGAGCGGACGTACTGGAGGGCCTGGCCGCCCTTGAGCGTGTACGTGCCCGGCGCCAGGTCCAGTCCCGTGTACGTGTCCTTCAGGGGCTGCGCCGTGCAGACCTTCACACCGCCCAGCACGTCGACCGTCTTCATGAAGCTGGTGAAGTCGACCTCCAGGTAGTGGTCGATCTTCACGTGGGTCATGCTCTCGACCGTGCGGACGGTGAGCTGCGGCCCGCCCTCCGCGTACGCCGAGTTGATCCTGATCGGGTGGCCGCGGTGTTCCTCGCCGGTGACCTGGTCGGTGTGCGGGGGCGTCTCGGCGTAGGAGTCGCGCGGGAGACTGACGACGCTGGCCCGCTCGCGGTCCCCCGAGATGTGCACGATCATGATCGTGTCGGTGCAGTGGCAGGGGGCCCCGCCCAGGCGGTACCGGCGGCGTTCCGCCTCCGTGATGTCGTCGCGCCCGTCGGTGCCGACCAGCAGGACGTTCATGCCGTGACCGCCCCGCGGACGGTTCTTCATGTCCTTGAAGGGGTCGACCCGGGCGATGCCCGCGTCCAGGCCCGCGACCAC
>NZ_JBHWUU010000147.1:0-10286 GCF_042737375.1 Streptomyces sp. NPDC060000 | reverse complement strand
GCCCTCCGGGTCTCTCTTTCTGCTTTTCTGGGGGGGTCTGCGCTGGCGGGGCCCCCCCCCCCCCCACCAAAAGGGGTGAACGGTCGTAACTTTCCCGTGCGGGTCGCGTTCGGTCGCGCTAAGAGATCATCCGACCGCGAAACGTTACGTCACACGCGTCACGGGTCATGCCAGAGCCGGCTCCCGGCGTTCGGCGCGTCGTCGGGCGGCGACCTCCGGGTCGAGCGCCGGTACGGCGGCCAGGAGTTGCCTGGTGTACGGGTCCCGCGGCGACTCGTACACCTCGTCGGCGGGCCCTTCCTCGACCACACGGCCGCGCCGCATCACCGCGACCCGGTCGCTGACCTGACGCACCACGGCCAGGTCATGGGCGACGAAGACCAGTGCGAGGCCGAGTTCGCGCTGGAGTTCGCCGAGCAGGGCGACGACCTGGGCCTGGGTGGTCACGTCGAGCGCGGAAACCGGCTCGTCGCACACGATGACGCGCGGGTCGGCCGCGAGCGCCCGCGCGATGCCCACGCGCTGGCGCTGACCGCCGCTGAACTCGTGCGGGTAGCGGTCGTAGTGCGCCGGTTCGAGCCCCACGCGCTCCAGCAGTCCCGTCACGCGCCCCCTGACGCGCGCCTCGTCCCGCCCCCGCGCGCCCCGTGCGCGGAGCGGGTCGGCGATGGACTCGCCCACGCTGCGGCGGGGGTTGAGGGAGGAGACGGGGTCCTGGAAGACCATCTGCACGGTCGGGTTCACCCCCGACGACAGCCGGCCCTCGTACCGGACCTCGCCGGCCGTCGGCTCCAGCAGTCCGACCAGCATCCGGCCGAGCGTCGTCTTGCCGCTGCCGCTCTCCCCGACGACGCCGACGGTCTCTCCCCGGTGAACGGTCAGCGACACGCCGTCCACGGCCGCGAAGGCCCGCTTGCCGCGCCCGAACTCGCGGCGCAGCCCGTGCGCCTCCAGCACGACCTCGCTCGACGGCCCGGTGACAGCCCCCTCGCTCGAGGACCCGGTGGCCGCGCGCCGCACGTCCGCCTGCGGCCCGCTCACGTCCGGACGCCGTACATCCGACTCCCCCGACCCGCCCGCGTCCCGAGGCCGTACATCCGACTCCCCCGACCCGCCCCCGTCCGGCTGCCGTACGTCAGGCCGCCGTGCGTCCGGGTTCTCCGGCCCGTGCCCGACCGCACGACGCGCCTCCACCCGGGGCACGGCTGCGAGCAGTTCGCGCGTGTACGGCTGCGCGGGAGCCGCCAGAACGGCTCCGACCGGGCCGTACTCGACGAGCCGGCCCTGCCGCATGACCAGCACATCGTCGACGCTCTCCGCCGCCACCCCCACGTCGTGCGTGACCAGCAGCAGCCCCATGCCGGTCTCCTCGCGCAGGTTGTGCAGCAGGTCCAGGATCTGGGCCTGGACGGTCACGTCGAGCGCGGTCGTCGGCTCGTCGGCGATCAGCAGGTCGGGCTCGCAGGCCAGCGCCATGGCGATGAGGGCACGCTGGCGCATGCCGCCGCTGAACTCGTGCGGCCGCGACCGGGAGCGCCGGACGGGGTCCGGAATACCCACCCTGTCCAGGACCCGCACCGCACGCGCGCGTGCCGTACGGCGTGACACACGCGTGTGCACGCGGTACACCTCGGCGATCTGGTCGCCGATCGCGTAGTACGGGTCGAGGGAGGACAGCGGGTCCTGGAAGACCATCGCCGCCCTGCCGCCGCGCATCCGCCGCAGTTCCTCGTCGGACGCGGCCCGGACGTCGGTCCCGGCGACCCTTACCGAGCCGCCGACGGTGGCCCCCGTCCCCCGGTGCAGCCCCAGGAGGGCCGAGGCGACCGTGGACTTCCCGGAGCCGGACTCGCCGACCAGGCCGAGGGCGGCGCCCTCCGACAGGCGGAAGGAGAGGCCGTCGACTGCGCGCAGGGCGCCGAACTCGACCGTCAGGTCAGTGACTTCCACCAGGCTCATGCGAGCACCACCCGTCGGTCGGCCACCGCGTACAGGACGTCCGCGACGGCGTTGGCGAGGACCACGAAGAAACCGATGACCAGGACCATCCCGACGACCACCGGAAGGTCCACGACGTTGACCGCGTGCACCAGTTCCTGGCCGATGCCGGGGAGCCCGAAGAGGGTCTCGGTGAGCACCGCACCGCCGACCGCGGAGCCGAAGTTGTTGGCGTTCAGCGCGATGACCGGTGCGAACGCCCCGCGCAGCGCGTGTCGCCCGATGATCGACCGCTCGCCGACGCCGTACGCGCGGAAGGTGCGGATGTGGTCCTCGGCAAGGGTCTCCAGCATCGACGACCTGGTCAGCCGGGCGAACGTGGCGGCCTCGATGAGGGCGAGCGAGAGCCAGGGCAGCAGCAGGTTCCACGCCCACTGCTCGGGGTCGTCGGTGAGGTTCACGTACTGCGGGAAGGGCAGCAGTTGCAGCTCGCCGCAGACCACGATCATCAGGATGAGGCCGATCACGAACACGGGTGTGGCCGTTCCGGCCAGGGTGACAGCGGTCAGGACGCGCTCGGTGAGCCGCCCGCGCCGCCAGGCCGAGAGCACGCCGGTGCCGACGCCGAGGATCAGCCACACCACCATCGCGCCGAGGACGAGCGACAGGCTCACCGGCAGCTTGGTCAGGATCAGCCGGGTGACCTGCTGATCGCTCTGGTACGACAACCCCAGGCAGGGCGCCGGGCAGTGCTCCACGGAAGTGCCGGTCGAATAGTCCTGGCCGACGACGAGGCCCTCGAGGAAGTGCCAGTAGCGCACGTAGAGGGGTTCGTCGAGGCGCAGCTGCCGGGCGACCTGGTGCACCTGGGCCGGCGAGCAGCGCGGACCGCACGTGATCTGGGCGACGTCGCCGGGGGTGACGTAGAAGACGACGTAGACGATCACCGAGATGGCGAACAGGGTGAGGATCGTGCCGATGCCCCGGCGCAGCACAAAGCCGCCGAGGCCGCCGAAGCCGCTCATGAGGACGTCTCCTTCCCGGCAGCGGTGTCCGCCCGGTGCTCTCGCCGGCGTCCCGTCCCCACCCGCAGCCGGGACGCCGCGCGTGGGTCGAGCGCCGTGCGCACGCCGTCGCCGAGGACGGTCAGCGCGAGGACGGTCACGAAGAGGGCTCCGGCGGGCAGCAGCAGGTACTGCGGAGCCGCCTGGTACCAGACGTCGGCGGCGGTCAGCATCTGCCCCCAGGACGGCGTCGGCGGCTTCACCCCGACCCCGAGGAAGGACAGCGCGGCCTCGACGGTGATGTTCTGCGGCACGAGCAGCGCCGCGTACGTGATGACGGGGGCGGCGAGCCCGGGCAGCAGTTCCCGGCGGGCGATCCGCCAGGTGCCCCAGCCGCTGAGCCGGGCCGCCGACACGTAGTCGAGCCCCTTGAGGGTGAGTGTCTGGGCGCGCACCACCTTGGCGATGTTGCCCCAGGAGATCAGACCGATGACCAGGGTGACCAGGACGGGCCGGGGGAAGCTCGCCGGGACGATCGCGAGCAGCGCCAACGACATGATCATCAGAGGCAGGGCGACGAAGATGTCGGTGATCCGGCTCAACAGCTGATCAACCCATCGGGTGCCGAGCGCGGAGGCGATGCCCAGGATGACGCCGATGACGACCTGGATCACGGTCGCGGCCAGCGCGACGCCCAGGGACACCCGGGCGCCGTGCACGAGACGGGCGAACAGGTCGCGTCCGGTCTGCGGTTCGACGCCGAGCCAGTGGTCGCCGCCGATGCCGCCGAGCGGGCCGACGGGCACGCCTCCGCGCGCGGAGTCGATGAGGGAGGGGTGGTAGGTGGTCGGGTCCTGGCCCTCCAGGGCGGTGAGCACTGGCGCGGCGAGCGCGACCAGGACGAGCAGCGCGACGACGACCGCCGCGGCGAGGGCGGCGCGCTGCGCTCGCAGCCGCCGCCAGAACTGACGGGCCCCCGAGGCCCCCGGGACGGACGCGGGGTCCGTACCGGGGGCCCGGGCGGCGATGACGGCCTCGGCGGCCGCCTCGGTGACTGCCTCGCTCACGGTGCTACTTCACCGCGACCTGCGAGGGATCCAGGACGCCGTCCCAGTCGCTGATGACGATGTTGCGGATGTCCTCGCCGTACAGCCGCTTGTAGACGGGGTGGAACAGCGGCACGGTCAGTGCCTGCGCGCCGATCTTCTTGTCCAGTGCGCCCCACCTCTCGGCGGCGGCGTCAAGATCGGTCAACTTGTTGATCGCGTCAATCTCGGCATTGACCGACTTGTCGTTCAGGAAGCCCGTGTTGAAGTTCGCGCCGTCCTTGACGATCTGCCTGCCGTCGAAGATCGGGGCGAGGAACGGACCGCCGGAGGGCCAGTCGGCGCCCCAGTGGGCCAGGAAGAAGCCGGGCTCGGTCTTCACGTCGTGGATCGTGTCGGAGTAGTCGTTGTCCTCCAGACCCTGGAGCTTGACGGTGATGCCGGCCTTCTTGAGCGCGTCCTGGATGGCGGTCGCGATCTCCGGGCTGGTCTCGAAGTCCTGGCTGTTGGAGTGGGTGAGGGTGATGGTCAGCCCGTTCGGGTGACCGGCCGCCTTCAGCAGTTCCCTGGCCTTCGCCGCGTCGCCGGTCTTGCCCGCCGGGTAGAGGTCGTAGGGCTCGTAGCCGAAGGACTTCTGGTTCGGCAGGTAGGTGGTGGCGGCCTCGGCGAGCGACGAGCCGCCCGCCGCGTTGACGACCGACGACCGGTCGACGGCGTACGAGATCGCCTGGCGCACCCTGATGTCGTCGAACGGCTTCACGTTCGGGTTGAACGCGATGTAGTTGGTGTAGCCGAAGTGGCCGGTGCCGACCCGCGCGGCGAGCTTCTTGTCGCCGCTGACCTTGGCAAGTTCGGCCGGGCCGAGGTTGGTGTCCGTGGTGATGGCGGTGGCGTCCGCCGCCTGGGACGCGGACAGCCGCTGGTTGATCACCGAGGAGTCGAGCCCGGACCGTACGTCGATCTTGTCGGGGTACGCCTTGCGTTCGGCGTCCGTCTTCGCGGACCAGTACGTGTTGCGCGCCAAGGTGAGGCGCTCGCCGTCGTTCTCGTTCTTGACGACCTTGTAGGGGCCGGACGAGACCGGGTGCTCCTCGTACTTCGTACCGGTGTCCTTGGCCTTCGGGACGGGCGCGAACTGTGTCTGTGTGGCCAGGTACGGGAACTCGCCCTCGGGCTTGTTCAGATGGAAGACGATCGTCCGGCTGTCCGGCGTCCCGATCGCGGCGAGGCCCTTGGAGTCCTTGTACGGCCCCTGGTAGCCGGCCGCGCCGACCAGCCAGTCCCGCAGGTAGGGCGCGCCGCCGGAGAGCTCGGGCGCGAAGGACCGCTCGATGCCGTACTTGATGTCGGCGGAGGTGATCGCGGTGCCGTCCTCGTACTTCAGGCCCTCCTTGAGGGTGTACGTCCACTCGGTGGCGTCCTTGTTGGGACGCCCGGTGTCCGTGGCGAGGTCGGGGACGACCTCGGTGCCGGGGGCGCCGTTCTCGCGGTTGCGCGTGGTGAGCGTTCTGAAGACCAGGGTGGGGACCTTGCCGCCGCCGGAGGTGTAGAGGCGGGCCGGGTCGAAGTCCTCCTGCGGGTTGCGGTTCAGGATGGTGAGCGTCCCGCCCTGGTGCGGCGCGGAGTCGCCGGCGGAGGCCTTGGCATCGTTGTCCTCAGGCCCGCAGGCGGCGGCGCCCGCGGCCACCACCAGGCTGACGGATGCCGCGGCGACGCGGCGCGCTATGAGGGACGGTTGACGCATCGGAATGACGACCTCTCGGTTGACGGTCTCGCCGCCCCTGACGGGACATCTCGGTATCCGAGACATATGGACGAGGAGTGAGACGAAAGTGAACAGACGTCTGCCCCGGCGCCGGGTCGTCGAAGAGCCGTGATCAGGTCACGGCTGAGAGAAAAAAGGGGATTCGCGACACACGCGCCTGAGGGCGGTGTCAGCGACAGTGGATGTCGGCCACGCAGAGCGCGGTCACGCCGAAGAGCGCCAGCTCGATGGCGGCGCTGCTGTCGACGGGATGACTAGACCACATACGCAGCAATATGGAGGAACTTTTTGGGCATGTCAACGTGACCCATGAGACGCCTGTCCAGCAATGAGACTCAACTGCTCGGATACGGCCAGGCGTTGGGAAGACAGTGGATGCCGTCGTGGTCGAGGAACTTCGTCTGCTGCTGCATGACCGGCGCCGGCTCGCCGTCCTTGTCGCACGTGACATGGCCGTACCCGAGCCGGTGGCCGACCTCGTGATTGATCAGCATCTGCCGGTAGGCGTACATCTGGTCGCCGAAGGTCACCGACCCCTGCGCCCACCGGTACGCGTTGATCATCACGCGCTCGGTGGCTGCCGAGTCGCAGGAGACGTTGTCCTCCGTGGTGTCCAGACCCGACTTCGCGCACCACACGGCGGTGGTGCCCGGACTGGCGAGCGTGATGACGAAGTCGGCCTTGCCCGACTCGATCCGCTCGAAGGTCCGGGCGCCGTTGTGGGCCCAGCTGCGGGCGTCGTTGAGGGTCTTCTGTACAGCCTGCGCGAAGAGTTCGCCGTCGAGCCCGAGCCCCTGTTCCACGTCCACGCGGTAGGTGTACTTCCGCCCCTTGCCGGGCGCCTTGGCGACGCCCGCGATCGCGTCGAACTTCCCCGACCCCTTGAGCTTGGGGCCGAGCGCGTACTTGGTGCTCATCTGCTGCGCGTACGTGAGTGTGACCGCCCCGGCGGACGCTCCGGGCGACGCGGACGCGCTCGGCCTGTCGTCACCGCGCGCGGCGTCGTCGACGGCCTCACGGGTCCGGCCGGACGCGGACTGCGACCGGGCGGAGTCGTCGTCCCGCCCGGCGGCGACCTGCCCGGCCACCACGACGGCCAGCACCGTGGTGACGGCTGCCGCCGCGATGCCGGCGAAGGCCCGCCCCTTGAGACCCTGGGCGGCCGCCGACCCGCCCGCGGGCGGCGCGTCACCGCCCCTGTTGTTCGCATCGCCCCCGTCGCCCCCGCCGACACCGGCAGGGGCGGTCGTGCGCGAGACGCTGTCACGGCCGGTTTCGGAGGAGTAGGGCTCCTGCACGCGCGTGGACGCGTACGGCGTCCCCGCGCCCGTGAAGACGTCCTCCTCGTCCTCGCCGAAGGCGTCGAGGTACTCCTGACGAGGGCCCCGGCGGGAGCCCGGGCGGGGGCCTTGGCGCGGCCCGTCCTGAGGCATGGTTCGCTGACGCGGTATCACGGGCTGCCCGGTACCCGCTGATCGTCCTCTCAAGTCACCCCAGCCGCCACCGTCTTCACGCTGCTCGGGGTGACCGCCCCGCACCTGCGGGAATCCGTGGGCAGGGGTCCCCTCGGGAAGGAAGAAGCGGGGCACTCCCCGCGAGGGCGTTCCGTCGGGCCCCTGGGGCGGCGCCGGGACACGGGCGCCGCGCGGGTCCCCTGGGGCAGGCGGCTCCGGAGCGGCCCCCCGCGACGCACCCTTGGCGGCACCTTCACCGGCACCCTTGGGTGCCGGCCCACGCCGGCTGTGGCGTCCCACGACGGCCTCAGCCCCCCGAGATCTCGGTCGCGGTGGCGGAGCCGGCGAGGAGCTCCTGGAAGGCCGTCGCCACGGTCTCGGGATACTCCATCATCGCCACGTGCCCCGCGTCGGGCAGCGTGAGCAGGCGGGAGTCACGGAAGGTCCGGGCGGCCCGCTGCGCCATACGGAAACCGACGAGCTGGTCGCGACCGCCGTACACGAGGAGGGTCGGGGCGAGGACGCGCTCGGCCTGGCGCCAGAGTCCGTGCTGACCGCCCAGTGTGTACGCGCTGAGCAGGCCACGCGTGGAGCGGGTCAGCGCGTCCCAGAAGTACGGCAGCTGAAGGCGCCGCTCCAACTCCTCCACCGCGTGGCGGAACGCGTCCGGGCCGACTCTCCCGGGGTCGCCGTAACAGAGGGCCGTGACGCCGCGGACGCGCTGTTCGGCCGTCCACTCCCGGGTGAACCGGGTGAAGAGCGCGGCCACTCCGGGCACCCCGACCAGTCCCGTGGGCAGCGCGGTCCGCTGCACCCGCAGCTCGGGCAGCGCGGGTGAGACCAGCGTCAGCGTCCGCACGAGGTCGGGCCGGACCGCGGCGACGCGCGTGGACACCGCGCCGCCGAGGGAGTTGCCGAAGAGGTGCACGGGCCCGCGCTCGACGGCGTCGAGGTAGCGGATGACGGCACGCGCGTGTGCCGTGACGGAGTAGTTGCCGTCGTCCGGTGGCGGGGAGTCCCCGAAGCCCGGCAGATCCACGGCCTCGCTCGCCACCACCCCGTCGAGCAGCGCCATCAGCGCGGACCAGTTCTGCGAGGAACCGCCCAGGCCGTGCACGTACAGCGCGGGCTCGAGCCCCTCGCGCGCGGGCGGCCTGGAGCGGATCGAGAGCGTGACGCCCGGCAGCCCGACCGAACGGAGCCGCTCGCCCTCGGCGACCCGGACGGCGATCGCCTTCGGCAGCACGCTGGTGGGCGGCACGGAGGGCAGCTCGGTCGAAGACATGCGGGCAATGTTACGAGACGATCACGCGCGCTTTTGTGTGTTCGCCGTCACACGCACGCATCGGGCGGGTTCGGGACGGGTACCGCGCGTGCGGGGCGGGTACCGCGTCGACACCGCACCGGGACCACCCCGGCACCGCCCCGGCGTCATGACGGCGGGAATCGCGGGCACTCCACACAGTGATCGCATGGCGTCCGAAACGGGTGTCTCCTAGGCTCGTACCCAGGGCACCCGCTTGTGGCCCCTGCAGCTCGCAGGGACGTTCGTAGGAAGGGAGCCCACCATGGCCGTTGACCCCACCGACCCGGAGACGTTCGAAGAGGACGACGACTTCGGGGAGATCGACGTCGAGGCGCCGGAGAACGACGCCGCCGAGCAGTCCACGGACGTCACCCCGAAGCGTGACGACCCTCTGGAGGACGTGGATCCCTCCCGGGCCAACGAGGCCGATCTCGTCGAACAGGCCCGCATCGTCTCGCTCGACGAGGACGACTATCGCTGACGGGCCCGAGCTGGAGCGGGGCCGAGTATGCCCGTAACATCCCGTTCCAAAACTGTTTGTACCGCTTTTGTCGTCGTCCAGTCCGTGAAATTCTGCACTCGCACCGCGCGCACCAGGGTTACCGAAAAGTACGATGGCGGCGCGGCGCTCACCGCAAGAGGACCACATTGGGAGGCGGCGTGACAGCCATCGAGCAGACAGAGGCGGCGCGCCCGCGAGGCACCCGCCTGCCGCGCCGTGCCCGCCGGAACCAACTGCTGGGCGCCGCCCAGGAAGTCTTCGTGGCGCAGGGCTACCACTCGGCCGCCATGGACGACATCGCCGAGCGGGCCGGCGTCAGCAAGCCGGTGCTCTACCAGCACTTCCCCGGCAAGCTCGACCTCTACCTGGCCCTGCTGGACCAGCACTGCGAGTCGCTGATCCAGGCAGTGCGCGGCGCGCTCGCCTCGACGACCGACAACAAGCAGCGCGTCCGCGCCACGATGGACGCGTACTTCGCGTACGTCGAGGACGACGGCGGCGCCTTCCGTCTGGTCTTCGAGTCGGATCTGACGAACGAGCCCGCGGTGCGCGAGCGCGTCGACAAGGTCGCCACCGAGTGCGCGGAGGCGATCTGCGAGGTCATCGCGGAGGACACAGGTCTCTCGCGCGCGGAGTCCATGCTGCTCGCCTCGGGCCTGGGCGGCCTCGCCCAGGTCGTGGCGCGGTCCTGGCTGCACAGCGACCGCAGCGTGCCGCGCGACCAGGCGGTGCAGTTGCTGGCCTCCCTGGCCTGGCGCGGCATCGCCGGTTTCCCGCTGCACGGCACCGATCAGCACTGACCGCGGGGGCGGTCGGCCGTTTGTTCCCGCCCGCTGTTCGCTCCTGGCGTGGACGGCCGCGCCGTGTACGTCCCCTCACCGGGCTAATGTGTGCAGCGTACGGCGCGGACGCCCGCGCACCTCGTGACCGTCGGAGGGACATAGCCGTGGAGGTCAAGATCGGCGTGCTGCACGCGCCTCGCGAGATCGTTCTGGAGAGCGGTCAGACTCCCGAGGAGGTCGAGCGCGTGGTGGCCGAGGCACTGGCCGGGAAGTCGCAGCTGCTCAGCCTCGTGGACCAGCACGGCCGCAAGGTCCTGGTTCCGGCCGACCGTCTGGCCTACGTCGAGCTGGGCGAGGCCGCCCCGCGCAAGGTGGGCTTCGGCGCACTGTAGGCGAAGCACCGGAAGAGGGGCCCGGCGCCCAGGTTGTCGCCGGGCCCCGCGTCCCGGTCGGGCCGCCGCCGGCCCGGCCCCCGGCGGCCCCCCCCCC
>NZ_JBHWUU010000146.1:0-10346 GCF_042737375.1 Streptomyces sp. NPDC060000 | reverse complement strand
CGCCGGGCTACCGCGCCCGCCGGTGCGCCGGAGGCCGGGACGCCCGCCGTCGCCGCAGAGACCGAGGCTGTCGCCGTGACCGACGAGACGCCCGCCGCGCCCGCCGAGGCCGCCGAACCCGCACCACGGACCCGCCGTCGCGCCACGCGTCGGGTGGCTGCGCCCGCCCAGGCCGAAGCGCCCGAGGTGACCGAGGAGCAGGCCGCCCCCGCTGCCGCTGAGGAGCCGAAGGCTCCCGAGGCCCCTGCCGTACCCGCCGAGGCCGCGCCCGCCGAAGCCGCTCAGGCCGACGAGGACTCCGGTTCGCGTCGTGGGCGCCGTCGGGTGGTCCGCCGGGCCGCCGGTGGTTTCACGGCGCCCGCGCAGGAGAAAGCGGAGGCCGACGCGCCGCGTCGTCCGGCCCGGCCGGCGGTCGCCGTGTTCCAGGCGCCCGTGTTCGCCGAGCCGCAGTTCCAGACCCCGCAGCGGGCCGCCGCCGAGGCTGCCGCCGCCGAGGCCGAGGTGACGGAGCCCGAGGAGCTCGAGGAGACTCCGGAGACTTCGGAGACCCCGGAGCTCGTGGAGGAGCCGGCCGGGTCGCGCCGTCGCCGTCGGCGCCGCGGCGCCATCGGCGAGGAGGCCGGGGCCGGCCGCACCGCCGCTCCCGCCGTGCCCGCGCCCGCCGCCGAGGACGAGTCGGAGACCGAGCCCGAGGAGGCCGACGAGGCCACCGAGGACGTACTCGACAGTGACGACGAGAGCGAGGACACCGGGTCGCGTCGCCGTCGCCGTCGCGGTGGCCGTCGCCGTCGCCGTGGCGATGCCGCCGACGGTGAGGGTGACTCCGGGGACGCCGAGTCCGACGAGTTCGCCGCCGAGCAGGCCGCGCAGGACGCCGAGGACACCGCCGAGCAGGAGGACGAGGACGCGGAGGACGTGGAGGACGAGCCCGGTGGCTCCACCGCCGGCAGCCGCCGTCGCCGTCGCCGTCGTCGTCGTGCCGGTGACTCCTCGACCGAGGCCGAGCAGCCGGGCGACGGAGACCCCGAGCGCACGGTCGTCAAGGTCCGTGAGCCGCGCAAGCCCTCCGAGCCGTCCGACGAGGTGCAGTCCATCAAGGGCTCGACCCGTCTCGAGGCCAAGAAGCAGCGCCGCCGGGAAGGCCGTGAGCAGGGCCGCCGACGGGTGCCGATCATCACCGAGGCGGAGTTCCTGGCCCGCCGCGAGGCCGTCGAGCGGGTGATGGTCGTCCGCCAGAGCGGCGAGCGCACCCAGATCGGCGTCCTGGAGGACGGCGTGCTCGTCGAGCACTACGTCAACAAGGAGCAGGCCACCTCGTACGTCGGCAACGTGTACCTGGGCAAGGTCCAGAACGTGCTGCCGTCGATGGAGGCCGCCTTCATCGACATCGGCAAGGGCCGCAACGCGGTGCTCTACGCCGGTGAGGTCAACTTCGAGGCGCTCGGCATGGCCAACGGGCCGCGTCGCATCGAGGCCGCCCTCAAGTCGGGCCAGTCGGTCCTCGTCCAGGTGACGAAGGACCCGATCGGCCACAAGGGCGCCCGTCTGACCAGCCAGGTCTCCCTGCCGGGCCGCTACCTCGTGTACGTGCCCGAGGGCTCGATGACCGGCATCAGCCGCAAGCTGCCCGACACCGAGCGGGCCCGGCTGAAGACGATCCTCAAGAAGATCGTCCCCGAGGACGCGGGCGTCATCGTGCGCACCGCCGCCGAGGGCGCGAGCGAGGACGAGCTGCGCCGCGATGTCGAGCGACTGCAGGGGCAGTGGGAGGACATCCAGAAGAACGCGAAGAACGGCGGCAACGCCCCGACGCTGCTGTACGGCGAGCCGGACATGACCGTCCGGGTCGTGCGCGACATCTTCAACGAGGACTTCACCAAGGTCATCGTCAGCGGTGACGAGGCCTGGTCGACCATCCACGGGTACGTCTCGCACGTCGCGCCCGACCTGACCGACCGTCTGTCCAGGTGGACCTCCGAGGTCGACGTCTTCGCCACGTACCGGATCGACGAGCAGCTCGCCAAGGCGCTGGACCGCAAGGTCTGGCTGCCCAGCGGCGGTTCGCTGGTGATCGACCGGACCGAGGCGATGATCGTCGTCGACGTCAACACCGGCAAGTTCACCGGTCAGGGCGGCAACCTCGAGGAGACGGTCACCAGGAACAACCTGGAGGCGGCCGAGGAGATCGTGCGCCAGCTGCGGCTGCGCGACCTCGGCGGCATCATCGTGATCGACTTCATCGACATGGTGCTGGAGTCCAACCGGGACCTGGTGCTGCGTCGCCTCCTCGAGTGCCTGGGCCGCGACCGTACGAAGCACCAGGTCGCCGAGGTCACCTCGCTGGGCCTCGTGCAGATGACCCGCAAGCGGGTCGGCCAGGGTCTGCTGGAGTCGTTCTCCGAGACCTGTGTGCACTGCAACGGGCGCGGGGTCATCGTCCACATGGAGCAGCCGACCGCCGTCGGCGGCGGCGGTAAGCGCAAGAAGCGCGGCCGCGGTGGCGACGGACCGGGCCACGACCACGAGCACGAGCACGAGACAGTGGCCGCCGACCTCGTCGAGCCCCTGGTGGGCATCGAGGAGGAGGCGGAGAGCGAGGCCGAGGTCGCCGCCGAGGTGGCCGAGCCGATCGCGCTGGCGGCCCCCGAGTACGCGCCGGACGAGGAGCTGTACAGCAGCATCGCCGAGGCGGAGGCCGCTGCCACGCGTGGCCGGGGCCGGCGCCGGGCGAGTCGCAGGGCGTCCGCTCCGGCGGGTGCGCCGCGCGGCGGTCAGTCGCGCAGGGCGGGCGGCTCCGAGGCGTTCGCCCCGGCGGAGCCCGTCGAGGAGGCCGTCGAGGCGCCCACCGCGCAGGACGTCACCGCCGAGGTGGAGGCCGAGCGTCCGGTGCAGCCGGCCGAGGCGGTCATCGTCCAGGCTGAGCCGGTCGCCGCCGAGGACCCGGTCGTCGAGGCACCGGTGGCCGAGGCCTCCGTCGTCGACGAGGCCGCGCCGAAGGGCCGTACGCGCCGTCGCGCCACCCGCAAGGTGTCCGCGCCGGCCGGCTCGCCCGCGGGGGCGGAGGCCGCCGTGGTGACGGTCACCGAGCCGGTGGCCGCGCCGGCCCCGGCCGCCGAGGCCGCTCCGGCGGAGCAGCCCGAGGCGGAGCGGGTCGCCGAGCCCGTCGTCGAGAGCGCGGCCCCGGCCCGCCCGCGGCGCCGTGCCGTGCGCAAGGCCACCGCGTCGACCGCGTCCGAGGAGACGGCCGTCGTGGTCGTCCCGTCGGCCGCGGCGGAGACCGCCGTCGCGGAGACCGTCGTCGAGACCGAGGCATCCGCCGAGGAGGGCGAGGCCGCTCCGGTGAAGAAGACGGCAGCCCGCAAGACGGCGAAGAAGGCCACGGCCAAGAAGGCCGCCACCAAGAAGACGGCGGCGGTGAAGAAGACGGCCGCGAAGAAGACCGTTGCCAAGAAGACGACGGCGAAGAAGGCAGCGAAGGCGGTGTCGAAGACGACGGCGGCGGCCCAGCAGGGCCAGCCGGGCGTCTCGGCGTCGACGGAAGAGTGATCTCCGCTTCCGTCTGATCCGGTCCGACCGTCGCGCGGGCAGCCGGTACCCACCGGGTGCCCGCGTCGGTCGGGACCCTCCCGGGTACTCGCGTCGCACGGGGTCACACGCCGGGTTACTCTGTGTCTCGCTGGTGATGGAGCGCACTCGCTCCGTGAGTTTCACTGTGGTAACCCTTGGAAAAAACGCTGTCCGCGTGCTGGTAACGTGCACCGTGGTCCCGGTGGCCGAAGACAAGCACGCCGTGACCACAGCCGATGAGCACATCCGGTCTTCCGACCGGATACGGCTGACTCCCCGCCAGGACCCTCGGGGGGCGGGGTCCTGTGTACAAGCCGTCCGCCCGCCCACAAGGTCGCGGCGGACAACCAGGGATGCGGCCGTGCTGAGCATCGACACGGCCCCTCCCGACCATGCATGTCGTGGTGCGCCTTAGAGGTCGCCGTAGAGGAGGGGATGTCGATGACCGACGCCCATGAGTTCATACCGGCCGCCAAGCCTGTGATCGCCGAGGAGGAGATCGAGGCTGCCGTGCGCGTGCTGCGCAGCGGCATGGTCGTCCAGGGGCCCGAGGTGGCCGCCTTCGAGGAGGAGTTCTCGGAGCTGGTCGACGGACGCCACTGCGTCGCGGTCAACTCCGGTACCTCCGCGCTGCACCTGTCGCTCCTCGCCCTCGGCCTCGGCCCGGGCGACGAGGTCATCGTGCCGTCGTTCTCCTTCGCCGCCTCCGCCAACGCGGTGCGGCTGGTCGGCGCCGACGTCGTCTTCGCCGACATCGACCCGGAGACGTTCTGCCTGGACCCGGCCGCGGTCGAGGCGGCCCTGTCGCCGCGCACCGCCGCGATCATGCCGGTGCACCTGTACGGCCACCCGGCCGCCATGGACAAGATCATGGCGATCGCCGGGCAGCACGGGCTCGCCGTGATCGAGGACGCCTGCCAGGCCCACGCGGCCGCGCTGCACGGCACCCCGGTCGGCGCCTTCGGTGCCGCGGGCACGTTCAGCTTCTACCCGACGAAGAACATGCACAGCCTCGAGGGCGGCATGATCTCCACCGGGGACGCGGAGACCGCCCGTACCCTGCGCCTGCTGCGCAACCAGGGCATGGAGAAGCGCTACGCCAACGAGATCGTCGGCGCCAACGTGCGGATGACGGACGTGTCCGCCGCCATCGGCCGCGTCCAGCGCCGCAAGCTGGACGGCTGGACCGAGCAGCGCATCGCCAACGCGGCGTATCTCACCGAGCACATCACCGCGCCGAACGTGCTCACGCCGAAGGTCGCCGAGGGCGCCCGGCACATCTACCACCAGTACACGGTCCGCATCCAGGGTGACCGCGACGCCGCCATGGCCAAGCTGACCGAGGCCGGCATCGGCAACGCCGTGTACTACCCGACGCCCATCCACCGGCTGAAGCCGTACTGGGAGCCGGACCAGAAGGCGGGCCGTGACTGGGACCTGCCCGAGACGGACCGGGCGGCCGCCGAGGTCGTGTCGCTGCCCGTGCACCCGGCCCTGTCCGCACAGGAGCTGGAGCGCATCGTCACCGCTGTCAATGCTCTGGGGGAGCAACTGTGAGTACCGGGAAGTCGCTGCGAGCGGGACTCGTCGGCCTCGGTTCCATGGGGCGTCACCACGCCCGCGTCCTGTCGGGTCTGGAGGGCGTCGACCTGGTCGGCGTCGTCGACCCGATGGGCGACAAGTTCGGCGCCGCCCAGGGCGCGCCGATCCTGAACACCGTCGAGGAGCTCATCGCCCTCGGCGTGGACTACGCCGTCGTGGCCTGCCCCACCGCCCTGCACGAGCCGGTCGGCCTGGCGCTCGCCGAGGCCGGGGTGTGCGCGCTGGTCGAGAAGCCGGTCGCCGACACCGTCGAGGGCGCCCGTCGTCTCGTCGACGCGTTCGAGTCGCGCGGTCTGGTGGCCGGCGTCGGTCACATCGAGCGGTGCAACCCGGCGCTGATGTCGCTGCGCTCCCGTCTGGAGGCCGGCGAGCTCGGTGACGTCTACCAGGTCGTCACCCGCCGCCAGGGGCCCTTCCCGCACCGCATCGCGGACGTCGGCGTCGTCAAGGACCTCGCCACCCACGACATCGACCTCACCGGCTGGGTGACCGGACGCCAGTACGTGTCCATCGCCGCGCACACCGTCTCCAAGAGCGGCCGTGAGCACGAGGACATGGTCTCCGCGGTGGGGCGTCTCGACGACGGCACCATGGTCAACCACCTGGTGAACTGGCTGAGCCCGCTCAAGGAGCGGTTCACCTCGGTGACCGGTGACCGGGGCTGCTTCATCGCCGACACGCTCACCGCCGACCTGACGTTCCACTCCAACGCCGCCGTGACCACCGAGTGGGAGGCCCTCCGGGCGTTCCGCGGGGTGTCCGAGGGCGACATGATCCGGTACGCCATCCCGAAGCGCGAGCCGCTCCAGGTCGAGCACGAGCTGTTCCGGGACGCGGTGCTCGGCAAGCCCGCCGACATCTGTACCCTGCGCCAGGGCATGCGCACCGTCGAGGTGGCGGCCGCGGTCCTCGAGTCGGCCACCACCGACCGCAGCGTGTCCCTTCAGCCGGAGGATCTGGCCGCACATGGCAGCTGAGCATCACACATCGGGGGAACGGTGCGTGCTCGGCAGGACTCCTATGTTCTGTGAGACTTTCCCCGCAGGACCCAGCCGGCCGTCGGCTGTCGGAGACCAGGAGCCGGAGCATGTGTGCTGCGCCTGACGTCAGCGTCATCGTTGCCGTCTACAACACGATGCCCTATCTGACGGAGTGCCTGAACTCCCTGGTCGGGCAGAGCATCGGCCGTGAGCGGCTGGAGATCGTCGCCGTGGACGACGGCTCCACCGACGACAGCGGCGCCGAACTGGACCGGTTCGCGGCGCTGTACCCGGACACCGTCAAGGTGCTCCACCAGCCGAACTCCGGCGGCCCGGCCGCACCCAGCAACCGGGCGCTGGACATCGCCACCGGCCGTTACGTGTACTTCATCGGCTCCGACGACTACCTCGGCGAGGAAGCGCTGGAGCGGATGGTGGCCTGCGGCGACAAGCACGGCTCGGACGTGGTGGTCGGCAAGATGGTCGGCACCAACGGCCGCTACGTGCACCAGGCGCTGTACAAGGAGAACGACCCGGACGTCAGCCTGTACGACTCCGCGCTGCCCTTCACCCTGGCCAACACCAAGCTGTTCCGCCGGGAACTGGTCGAGAAGTACAAGCTGCGCTTCCCCGAGCACCTGCCCGTCGGCAGCGACCAGCCGTTCACCATCGAGGCGTGCGTCCGCGCGAAGAAGATCTCGGTGGTGGCCGACTACACCTGCTACTACGCCGTCAAGCGGGGCGACGCCAGCAACATCACCTACCGTGCCGACCACCTGGCGCGGCTGCGGGCGGCCGGCGAGATCATGGACTTCACGGCCGGTCTCGTCGAGGCGGGTCCCGAGCGGGACGCGCTGCTGCGCCGGCACTTCACCTGGGAGCTCGCCAAGCTCGTCCAGGACGACTTCCCCACCCTGGACCGCGAGCTCCAGCGCCAGATCTGCGCGGGCGTCGCGCGGCTCGCCGACGTCTACTTCACCGACGGCATCCGCGACGCGATGGACGTCAAGCGCCGGGTGCGGATAGCACTGGCCCGGGCCGGTGCGATCGACGAGCTGGCCGAGGCGATCAGCTCGGAGAAGGAGCACGGGGCGCCCCCGTTCGTCCTCGAGGGCGGACGGGCCTACGCCCGTTACGCGGGTTTCCGCGATCCGCGCATCGGCCTGTCCGACCGGGTCTACGAGCTGGTCGGGGAGTCCGTGCCCGGCCGTCTCGCCCAGGGCACCGAGCTGCTGGCCTCCGCCTGGGAGCAGCAGGGCGAGGCGCTCACGTACACGCTGTCCGTGCGGGTGCCGGTGCTCGGTGACGTGCGGGGCAGCGTGGTGCGGCTCGCCACGAAGGCCATGCCCAAGTCGGCGAACAAGCCCGGCGCGCGTCGGCTGAAGGCGGACCACGTCCTGCCGGCGCCGGTGGGCGAGGTGACGCTCGAGCCTTCCGAGGACGGCATCGCCACCGTGCTGCACGCCCGGATCCCGCTGGAGTACGTCACCGCCAAGCGGGGTGTGCGGGTATACCTGGACGTGGCGGGTTCGACGTACGAGATTCCCGTGCGGGGCAAGGACCTGCCCATGCCGCTGGCCCGCCAGTGGGGCCGGGAGGGGGACCCCTACCGGGCGTCGGCCGTGGTGAACGACAAGGGGCGTGTCGTGATCGACACGGCCCGGATGTATCCGCCGAAGAGCGCACTGATCCTCCGGGCGCTGGCAGCTCCCGTCCGGAAGCTGAGGTCCCTGGCCGTCCGCGGGCGGGCGGCCGGCGTCAGAAAGTTGAAGTCCGCCGGTCTCAAGAAGCCGACCGGTTCCAAAAGGAAGTAGCGACCCTCCATGAACATCTGTGTAGTAGCACTCGGCAAGATCGGCCTCCCGCTGGCCGTGCAGTTCGCCTCCAAGGGCCACCGGGTCATCGGCGCGGACGTCAACGAGAAGGTCGTCGAGCTGGTCAACGCCGGCGTCGAGCCGTTCCCCGGCGAGCACGACCTCGACGTCAAGCTGAAGCAGGCCGTCGACGCGGGCCTGCTGAGCGCGACCACGGACACCGCGTCCGCCGTCGCCGAGTCCGAGGCCGTCGTCGTGGTCGTCCCGCTGTTCGTGGACGCCGAGGGCACCCCGGACTTCGGCTGGATGGACTCCGCGACGAAGGCGATCGCGCAGGGCCTCAAGCCCGGCACGCTGGTCTCGTACGAGACGACCCTCCCGGTCGGTACCACCCGCACCCGCTGGGCGCCGATGCTGGCCGAGGGCTCGGGGCTGACCGCGGGCGAGGACTTCCACCTGGTGTTCTCCCCGGAGCGCGTCCTCACCGGCCGGGTCTTCTCCGACCTGCGCCGCTACCCCAAGCTGGTCGGTGGCATCGACGAGGCGTCGAGCGCCCGTGGTGTGGAGTTCTACGAGCAGGTCCTCGACTTCGACGAGCGTGCCGACCTGCCCCAGCCGAACGGCGTGTGGGACCTGGGCACCGCCGAGGCCTCCGAGCTGGCCAAGCTCGCCGAGACGACCTACCGGGACGTCAACATCGGCCTGGCGAACCAGTTCGCGCGCTTCGCCGACAGCAACGGCATCGACGTCAAGAAGGTCATCGAGGCCTGCAACTCGCAGCCGTACAGCCACATCCACCAGCCGGGTATCGCCGTCGGCGGTCACTGCATCCCGATCTACCCGCGGATGTACCTGTGGAACGACCCGGCGGCGACCGTCGTGCGCTCCGCGCGTGAGGCGAACGCCGCGATGCCCGAGTACGCCGTCGACCTGCTGGCCGCCGCCTACGGCGACCTGACCGGCGTCAATGTGCTGGTACTGGGCGCCGCCTACCGCGGTGGCGTGAAGGAGACCGCCTTCTCCGGCGTCTTCCCGACCGTCGAGGCACTCAAGGCGCGTGGCGCGGTGCCGTTCGTCTCGGACCCGATGTACACCGACGAGGAGCTCGCCGCCCACGGCCTCACCCCGCACGCGGGCGAGAAGGTCACCGCGGCGGTCCTCCAGGCCGACCACGCCGAGTACCGCACGCTGACCCCGGCCGACCTGCCGGACGTCACCGTCCTGGTCGACGGTCGCCGCACGACGGACCCGGAGGCCTGGAAGGGCGTCCGCCGCGTCGTCATCGGCGGCTGACGCTCGTACGCGAACAACCTCGTGGCCCCGCCCCGCACCTGGGGGCGGGGCCCTGGTGCAGGAAGGTTTTTCCCATGTCCTGGCTGATCACGGGCGGTGCCGGTTTCATCGGTTCGCATGTCGTGAAGGCGATGACGGACGCCGGTGAGCGGGTCGTCGTCCTCGACGACCTGAGCACGGGCCGGGCCGAGCGGCTCCCGGACGGTGTGGTGCTGGAGGTCGGCACGGTCCTCGACGGTGACACCGTCGGGCGCGTGCTGCGCGAGCACGGCATCACCGGCATCGTGCACATCGCGGGCAAGAAGCAGGTGGCCGAGTCCGTGGACCGGCCGCTGTACTACTACCGCGAGAACGTCGAGGGCATGCGGGTCCTGCTGGACGCGGCCGCCGCCGCGGGGGTCGGCCGGTTCCTGTTCTCCTCGTCCGCCGCCGTGTACGGCATGCCCGACGTCGACCTCGTCACCGAGAAGACGCCATGTGCGCCGATCAACCCCTACGGCGAGACCAAGCTCGCCGGCGAGTGGCTGGTCGGGGCGGTCGGCGCCCGGCACGGCATGGCGACCGCCTCGCTGCGCTACTTCAACGTGGCGGGCGCGGCCACCCCCGAGCTGGGTGACGACGGCGTCTTCAACCTGGTCCCGATGGTCTTCGAGCGCCTGGAGGCGGACGAGGCACCGCGGATCTTCGGTGACGACTACGCGACTCCCGACGGGACCTGCGTCCGCGACTACATCCACGTCGAGGACATCGCCGCCGCGCATGTCGCGGCCGCCCGTCGGCTGGCCGCCGATCCGGACGCCCGGCTGGTCCTCAACATCGGTCGTGGCGAGGGCGTTTCGGTCGCCGAGATGATCGGTGTGATCCAGGACGTCACCGGCCGCGCGGAGGTCGAGCCCCTGGTGTCCGGTCGCCGGCCGGGGGACCCGGCCCGGGTCGTGGCCTCCGCCGACCTCATCCGCGAGGAACTCGGCTGGAGCGCGGAGCGCGGTGTGCGGGAGATGGTCGAGTCGGCGTGGGCGGGGTGGCGGCTGCGGCACCCGTGAGCGTACGAACGAGCGCATGAGTGAGGGCCCCCGGGATCATCCCGGGG
>NZ_JBHWUU010000145.1:9858-10422 GCF_042737375.1 Streptomyces sp. NPDC060000 | reverse complement strand
ACCCACCTCCCCACCGCCATGATCCCCACCTACCTCACCCACCTCACCCACCTCCCCCAACTCCCCAACGGCAAGACCGACCACAAACAACTCCCGTCTCCCAGTGCGGAGTTCAGTGGGATCGGTGGCCTCGGTGGAGAGCGGGTGGAGCCGCGCAACGAGGTCGAGAGGGAGCTGGCGCTGATCTGGTCCGAGGTGCTGGGGGTGTCGTCCACCATCGGTGTGCGGGACGACTTCCACGCGCTCGGAGGGCACTCGTTGCTCGCGGTCCAGATCGTCTCGCGGGTACGGGACACCTTCGGCATCGAGGTGCCGTTGGAGCGGATGATCAGCGGTCGGCCCACCGTCGAAGCCCTCGCGGAAACCGTCCAGGACATCCAGCTCTCGGACGCCGACGAGGACGAACTGCTGGCGGCCCTGGCCTCGTTGTAGCCGGAGCCGGAGCCGGAGCCGGAGCCGGAGCCGGAGCCGGAGTGGACCACGCAACGCACAGGTGCTGGGGCCGGCACCCCGCCCCGCACCAATGTGAAAGAAAAGGTGAGGTGAAATAAAAAAAAAAACAAA
>NZ_JBHWUU010000145.1:0-9848 GCF_042737375.1 Streptomyces sp. NPDC060000 | reverse complement strand
CGGCCGTGGAGGATTGGGTGGGGCCGCTGGCCGTGTTTTCGCCGGCGCGGGCGCGGGCGCGGGCGCGGGCGCGGGCGCGGGTGTGCCCCCCCCACCCCAGTGGTGCGGGGCGGGCAACCCGGCCCAGCACCTGTGTGAACGATATGGACTGGACGAAATCCGTCCGACGTCAGCCGCGTACCGTCATCCCCACCGCCGTGACGTCCGTCAGATTCGCCCCCCAGGTGCCCCAGGTCAGGCCGGCCGGCAAGTCGCCCGCTCCCTTGGGAAGACCGCGTGTGTAGGCCGTGATCCGCAGTGGGATCTCACCCTTGCCGGTGACGCGCAGCTCGATGTCCAGCCCGTCGGCGGGAACCGTCCACACCGCGAAGCCCCACTTCCACGGGCCGGCCGACGTGGGCCGGTTGACACCACCGCGGACCGTGGCGCCCAGCACCTCGGCATCACGTACCGCGTGTGACGAGGTGTCGGCGAAGACACTGACGTAGGAGGTGTCCGGCTGAGGCGCGATCCGCAGGTGCACGGTCCGGGCACCTCCGGCATCCGGCCGGCCGGAGCTCACCCGCACCGACGGCGCGGCCGGGCCGCTGCCCGCTGCGGCGGTGGCGATGCGGGACTGGGTGGCGAGGCCGTCGGCGAGCGTGGTCGGGAAAGTGGGGAACGCGGCCCGTAGATCGGCTCGTTCGGACCCGGCCAGCGAACTCGTCCACTTCGGCGGGGCGTTGTCGGCGCTCAGCCAGTGCCCGGTGCCCTGGTCGGCGTCCCAGGCGTACGCCAGAGTGGTGTGGCGGGGATGCGACGGGTCGAAGGTGTCGACCCGAACGCCCGTGAGGACCAGCGCGACACCGGCCGCCAGAGCCAGCCACGCGGTCGCCGGTGCGGTACGGCGCGGCAGCAGCGCGAGCAGCGGCAGGGACACACTGACCAGGAGTGCCATGAGGACCAACGGCGCGACGGCCAGCGACAGGCCGAGGGTCGGGAAGACCAGCACGATGACCGGCAGCAGGAGGGGGAGTGCGACCAGGGCCGAGACCGTGACCGCGACGGTGCGCCAGACGACGCCGGCCGGTTCGTCGCCGGTCAGGCGCAACGCGGTCAGCAGGGCGACACAGCCGAGCAGGGCCGGCCAGACGAACAAGTAGGAGGCGCCGGGCGCGAGGACGGCGGTGAGCAGGCCGAGGCCGGTCAGCCAGCCCCAGACACCGAGGGCCAGCTGGTGCGCGGAGACCTTGCGGCGCAGCAGCAGGTACCAGCCGACGGCGGCGGCGCCGGTGAGCGTCAGGAAGGCGGCCCGGAACCAGCCCGGCCGGTAGCTGTCGCCCATCGACAGGTCGGCGTAGCCGGGCTCGAACAGACAGAGCGCCTGCCAGCCGCCGTACCCGACGACGGCCGCCGCGGCCAGGGCGAGGGGGAAGGTCAGGGCGCTCCGGCCGGCACCGCCGCGCGCGATGCCGCGTCGGCCCGCGTACCAGACGGTGAACGCGTACCCGGCGACGGTGAGCAGGGCCAGCGGCAGGACGAGGGCGCGGGGGTAGCGCACGAGGAAGGCGTCGACCGTGAAGTAGGTGTCGTCGGAGCCGTCGGCCAGCGCGGCGAGGTCCTGTCCGCTGAGCATGCGGGCGGCGGCCAGGACGCTGTCACCCTGGTGCTGGAGGCTGTCGGGGGAGATGTTGTCGATGGAATCACCCGGGGTGTGGTAGAGCGCGGAGCCGTCCACGAAAGCGAAGTTGAGGCCGGTGAAGCCCTTCTTCTTGAACTCGCTGAAGTCGGTGTCGTTGGGCAGGTAGGTGTAGACCTCGTCGGCCAGCGAGGTGGCGATGGGCCGGTCCGCCTCGCTCAGCGCCGACAGGACGCCGCTGTTGCGGGGCCCCGATTCGAACATGACGGAGGGCCCGGACACCCCGCGCGCCTCCAGGTTCAGCACGACGGTGTTCTCCGGGTCCAGGGAGCCGGCCGCCACGAAGGCGTGCGCGCCGAGCAGACCGGGCTCCTCCCCGTCCGTGAACAGGACGTCGACCGTGTTGCGGGCCGTTGCGCCGTCCGCCCGCAGCGCGCGCACGATCTCCAGGACGGCCGCCACGTTGGCGCCGTTGTCGGAGGCGCCGGGGCCGGCCGGCACGGAGTCGTAATGCGCCATCAGTACGACGTGCCCGGCCTGCGGGCCGGCGGTGCCGGGGAACCGGCCGTGGATGTTGGTGACCTGGGCGACAAGGGCGGTGCCCTCCGCGTCCTGTGCCACCGGCTGCGGGCGGGACTCGACCGAGGCGCCGAGCCGGGTGAGGCGCTGCGTGAGGTATTCACGGGCGGCTGCCGCGCCGGGGCTGCCGAGCGGGCGTGGCTCCTTGCCGATGACCTCGGCGTCGGTGAGCGCCCTCCGGGCCGAGAACTCACCGGCCGGGGCGTCGGCCGGCCGGGGGTCCGGTGGCCGGAGCGTCAGGACGGACGTGCCGGTGAGCACCACGAACAGTACGAGGACGACCAGACCGACGAGACGGGCCGTCGGGCTCGCGCCCGCGCGTGGTACCGGGTGCGCGGAAGAAGAGGGACTTTCCCCGGAATTGGGCATGTGAAGCACCGATCTCTCCGTGTCTTGGACGTTCGGCAATTCGGGCGGGAGGTTCAGAGCGCCTTACTGTTCCGGGATTATCGAGAGCGTCAATGACGTTTGTCGCGTCCATCTGACAAGGTCTCCGGGTGAGTTGACATAGTCCTCCGGGAGCGCCTGGTCAGCTGACAAAGTCCTCCCCGGCCTCGCGGTTCGTCCCGTGGCGGCTCGCTAGTTTCATCTCCGGATCGCATTTCTCGCCGAGAGTCGAAACCGGAGTGAACGATGATCAACGCAGCCGTTGAGTCCTATTGGGTCGTCGTCAACGACGAGGAGCAGTATTCAATCTGGCCGACCGACCAGGACATCCCCGAGGGATGGCGGGCGGCCGGTGTGACCGGTCCGAAGGACGAATGTCTTGCCTGGATCGACACGAACTGGACGGACATGCGGCCGCTCAGCCTGCGCCGTGCCATGGACGAGACCCGGACCTCCGCGGTCTGACCGCGACCGCCGACTCGCCCAACGGACCAAGGAGGGGGAAGCGAACTGTGATGGCCCATTGGCAGCAACTGCTCGACGAGCTACTGGCTCCGGGCGGATCCGCCCGGGGACTCGAAATCGTGGGAGAAGCCTGGAGCGGCAAAACACGCCGCCTGGACGACCTCACGCGGCGTGCCGCGGGCAGCGGATGGGCCGTCGCCCGGAGCCGTTCGGGGCGGCTCCAGGACTCGGCGCCGTTCGGGGTGTTCCTCGACGCGCTGGACGACCTGGTCACCGACACCCCGGGCGGGCCGCACGGCTGTCTCACCGAGGACGAGCAGCACCGGCTCGCGGTGCTGTTCCCCTCGATGAGCCACCACGCGCCCGACGAGCCCCCGCACGGGAACCGGTACCGCGAATGCCGTGCGGTGCGCAGTCTGATCGGTCATCTCGCGGACCGAAGGCCCCTGTTGCTTGTCCTGGACGATCTGCACCGGGCCGACGCCGACTCCCTGGACCTGCTCGGCTATCTGCTGGAGCGGCCCCCCGCCGCACCGGTGCTGATCGCGGTCGCGCACCGGCCGCGCCAGCTCGACCACCGCATCCAGACGCTGCTCGACGAGGCTGCCGCCCGCGGCTTCTCGCACCGCGTCGAACTGGGCCCGCGCGACGACGACGACCTGGCCGAGCTGCTGCCGGCCGGCCTCGACGAGCGTGCCCGGCGCTCCCTGCTCAAGCGCAGCGGCGGTAACCCGGGCCTGCTCCTCGCCCTCGCCACGATGGGCCCCACCACCCCCTCCGACGTGCCCTCGGTGCCCACCGAGCCGCCCGCCAGGGTGGTGTCGGCCGCACTCGGCGACTTCCGGCCGCTCGGCCGCTCGGGCCGGGCGCTGGTCGGGGCCGCCGCCGTGCTCGGCGACACCTTCGAGTTCCGGATCGCCGCCGAGGTGGCTCAGCTGGACGAGTCCGAGGCCGGCGCCGGGCTGGACGAGGCGCTGGCCGAGGACGTGGTGCGGCCGGTCGGCGAGGGCCCCGACTACCGCTTCCGCGACCCGGTGCTGCGGGCCGTGGCCTACCACTCGGCGGGCCGCGGCTGGCGCTCCGGCGCCCACGCGCGGGCCGCCGCCGCCCTGCGCACCCACCAGGGAGCGGCTGAACTGCGCGCCCAACAGCTGCTGTACGCGGTCCAGGTGGCCGACGACGACGATGTACGGGCCCTGGTGGACGCGGCCGAGGACACCGCGCTGCGCGACCCCGCGGCGGCCCTGCGCTGGGCCCGGCACGCGCTGCGCCCCGTGGTCACCGCCGACCCGGTCCTGCGAGCGCGGGCGCAGACCGTCCTGGGCCGATCCCTGCTCTACGACGGCGAGTTCGAAAAAAGCGCGGCCGTCTTCCAGCGGCTGCTGACCCCCGGCACCGAGTTGCCGGCCGCACTGCGGGCCGAGGTCGTCGAGGGGTACGCCGAGGTGCACCGGCTGCTCGGCCGGTACGGCGCCGCCCGCGAACTGCTCCGCAACGAGTCGGCCGGCCGGACCGCCGACTGCGACACCGCCGAATGCGAGCGACGCTACGGCAGGCACGACCGGGCCGACCTGCCGGTCCTGGATGCCGGAGCGCCCGTTGCGGGCACGGGATGCTGCCGGCTGCGGCTGGCCATGACCGCGCTCGTCCTGGAGGCCGGCGGCCAGTGGACCAGCGCCGACCGGGCCGCGCTGACCGGGCTCGCCGCCCGCGACGGACATCCGCTGCGCCTGTCGGCACTGGCGGCGCTCGCCGCCACCGAGGCGCAGTTCGGCCGGTCCGCGGCTGCCGCCGGACATGCCGAGCGGGCCGCCGCGCTGATCGACTCGCGCTCGGACGAGTCGCTGGCCGAGCACGGGGAGGCGATGCTGTGGCTGGCCGGCGCGGAACTCTTCGTCGGCCGTCTGCGCGAGGCCGAGCGGCATCTGGAGCGCGCCACCGACCTCGCCCGGCGCTTCGGACAGATCCATCTGAAGGCCCGGCTGCTCGTCGGCCTCGGCCATGTGCGGCTGCGACTCGGTTACTTCTCCACGGCGCTGGCCTGCGCGACGGAGGCCGAGGAGACCGCGGGTGCCACCGGCAGCACTCCGATGCTGGAGCTCACGCGGCAGCTGCGGGACGAGGCCGATCTGCTGCACGGCATCGTCACGCCGACCGCCGACGAGTCGGCGCCGAAGCAACTGCTGCCCGAACTCAGCGGCCGGGAAAGGGAGATATCCGTCCTGGTGAGCCAGGGCCACACCAACCAGCGGATCGCCCACACCCTGGAACTGAGCCCGAAGACCGTCGAGACGTACCTCGCGCGGATCTTCAAGAAACTCGGTGTCTGCTCGCGGGCCGAGGTGGCGGCGATGGTGGGCCGGGCCGAGCCCCTCACCCAGCCGTCCGTGCCCGGCGGGAGGTTCACCCCATGACCTCCGCGCCGGAAGCCGATCGGGCCGCAGCGGGTGAAAGGACCGACGGGGTCAAAGGGCCCTATGGGGTCCAAGGGACCGACGGGGTCGACAGGTTCGACGGGGTCGACGGGTCGGACGGGTCCGACGGGACCGACGGGGTCGAAGGGGTCGACGAGGCGGAAGGAATCGACGGGGCCGTCGGAGTCGAAGGGATCGACGGGGCCGATGTGCTCGCACGGACCGTGAACGAGGACGACAAGCGGCTTCGCGGCCCCTTCTGGAAGCTGTGGACCGCCACCTTCGTCGCCTCCTGGGGAGACGGACTGCGGCTGGCCGCGCTGCCGTTGACCGCCGCCCTGTTCACCCGCGACCCGATGCTGCTGTCCCTGGTGACGTTCGCCGGGCAGCTTCCCTGGGTGATCGCGGGGACCTTCGCCGGTGCGTTCGTCGACCGGCACGACCAGCAGCGGGTCATGTTCTGGTCCGACGCGTCCCGCGCGTCGATCGCCGGGCTCTTCACTCTCGCCCTGGCCACCGGCCACGGCCACATCGCGCTGCTTCTGGTGTTCGCCCTGGTCATGGGCGTAGTGGAGACCCTGCGGGACAGCGCGGCACTCGCCGTCCTGCCGCGCCTGGTCGCCGCACCGGCCCTCGACAAGGCGAACAGCCTGCTGCAGGGCGGGGCGATGCTCTGCGTGGAACTCGCCGGGCCCCCGCTGGCCGCACTGCTCCTGGTCTCCGGCACGTCCTTGCCGTACGCCCTCGACGCCCTCACCTTCGTGCTGTCGGCGCTGCTCCTGGCACGCCTCGCGGGCGCCGTGCCGCGCCCGGCGGCCCGCGCCGCCGCCACCTCGCTGCTCGCGGACGCCGGCGAGGGCATCCGCTGGCTGTGGCGGCACCGGCTGCTGCGCGCGGTGTGCGCGCTGGTCGGCGCCTTCAACTTCGCGCTGAGCGCGGTCGTCTCGGTCGCCGTGCTGTACGCCTACGAGGTGCTCGGCGTCGACAGCGTCGGCTACGGGCTGCTCATGTCCGTCATCGCGGTCGGCGGCGTCTTCGGTGTCCTCGTCACCCCCGTCCTGACCCGGAGCCTGGGCCGGACGCGCGCCCTGCTGCTGTGCTGCGGCCTCGCGCCGGTCGCCTTCGCCGTCGCGGGCTCCACCTCGCAGCCACTGCCCGCCGCGGCGGTGCTCAGTGTCGTCGGCATGGCCCTGGCCGTGATCACCGTCGTCACCACCTCGCTGCGACAGGTGCTGGTCCCCGGCGAACTTCTCGGCCGGGTCGGCAGCTCCTACCGCCTCGTCGCCGTCGGCATGTCGCCGCTCGGCGCGCTGGCCGGCGGTGCCACCGCCTCCCTGGCGGGACTGCGCGCGCCCTTCTACCTGGCCGCCGCGGTGCTCGGCGCCGCCTGGGCGCTCAGTCTCCCCGCACTCTCATCGAGTGAATCGAGTGACCGGAATTCCCCCGCCGACGGCATGCCCCGCCGGCCGAATTCCCCGACAACGGAAGGAACCTCATGAACAGCCCTCGGACCGGTCCCTCCGGCCCCGCCGTGATCGCCATGTGGAGTCCGCCGCGCTGCCGCTCCACGGCCTTCGAACGCATGATGATCGAACGCGGTGACCTGACGGTCCTTCACGAACCCTTCAACGTCCTCGCGAGCAAGGGCTCCTACGAGATCGGCGGCCGGGTCCACAACAGCGAGACGGCGCTGCTCGACGCCATCCTGGAGCTGGCCCGCACCGGCCGCCGACCGGTCTACTTCAAGGACACCACCGACTGCCGCTACGCCGGGCTGCTCTCCGACCCCCGGCTGACCACCGCGATCCAGCACACCTTCATCGTCCGCGACCCGGCCGAGGCCATCGCGTCGCACTACGCCCGCAACCCCGAACTCAGCGCCGACCAGGTCGGGTTCGGACACTGCTGGGAGATCTTCGAGCTGGTGCGCGAGACCGTCGGTACCGTCCCCGTCGTGGTCGACGCCGACGACCTGGTGGCCGACCCGGCCGGCATCGCGGCCGCGTACAGCTCGTCGACCGGCCTGCCGTATCTGCCCGACGCGCTGAACTGGCAGGCGGGCGAGCGCAGCGAGTGGCAGGTCTTCGAGGCCTGGCACCGGGACGCGGCGGCCAGCACCGGCATCCACGACCGGTCGGGCGTCTACGCCGACACGGTCGCCAACAACCCCCGTCTGGCCCGCCTCCATGCCGTCCAGCAGCCCTACTACGACCGGCTGCGCGAGCACCGGATCCGGCCGGCCGCGGCCCCGACGGCGGGGGAGGCCACCGCATGACCAGCCGCTTCGAACAACTGGTCGTCGACTGCCTCGATCCGCGCGGGCTCGCCGCGTTCTGGTGCGCCGTTCTCGACTACACCGTCCACGAGGACCGCGGGGGCGACCTGGTCGAGATCGGCCCCGCCGAGATCGCCCCGCTCGACGAACTGCGCCGCACGGCCGTCGCGCCGCAGATCGTCCTCAGGCGCGGACACACCGCGAAGGTCCGCAAGAACCGCCTTCACCTGGACATCTGCCCCATCGACTCGGACCAGCCCACCGAGGTGGAGCGCGTCCTCGCACTCGGTGCCCGCCGTATCGACATCGGCGCCCCCGAAGGCGCGAGCTGGACCGTGCTCGCCGACCCGGAGGGAAACGAGTTCTGCGTGCTGCGCAGCCTCGCACCCGGCCACTTCGAGGAGTAGCGGTCACCATGCCCAGCAGTTTCCCGTCCACCGGCGGCCCGGACACACGACCACACGCCGGTCACACCTCGGCCTCCGGGTGGCTCACGACCTGGCGGACGCCGGGGCCGGCCCGCCGCAGGCTGCTGTGCCTGCCGCCCGCCGGCGGCGCCGCACACCTCTACCGCCACTGGGCCGCCGGGCTGCCCGCCGGCACCGAGGTGGTCGCGGTCGAGCTGCCCGGGCACGGCACACGGATGACCGAGCGGCCCGTGACCCGCATGGCGGAGGTGATCGACGGCATCGAGACCGCCCTCGATCCTCTCCCCGAGCTCCCACTGGTGATCTTCGGACACAGCATGGGCGCCGTCGTCGGCTGGGAGCTGGCCCGCTCGCTGCGCCACCGGCGCGGTCACCCGGTGCGGGGCATGATCTCCGCCTGCTCGCCCGCGCCCACAGCGCCGCCCCCCTCACGCTGGGGGGCCGGCGCCGAGACGCCGGACGAGGAACTGCTCGCGCTGCTCGACCGGTCGCGCAGTCTGCCGGCCGAGCTGCGCGCACATCCCGAGTTCCTGCGGCTCTACCTGCCGGTGCTCCGCGCCGACCTGGAGATCCTCGCCAGGCACCGGGCCCGTCGCGAACACCCCCTGCCGTGCGCTCTTCGCGTCTACCTCGGCAGCGACGACCCCCTGGTCGGCGAGGCGCAGGCGTGGCCGTGGGCGGCTGAGGAGCTCTGCGGCGACCGCCTGCTGCGGGTCTTCCCCGGCGGCCACTTCTTCCTGCACGAACACCCCGGGCCCGTACTCGACGCGCTCACCCGCGACCTCGACCTCATGACACCCGGCGCCTGACGCCCCAGGAGCAGCAGATGACCTCCGAAGCACCGCTCGCCAACGCCCTGGCCGGCCTCACCCCCGGGCAGCGCGCCAGGCTCACCCTCGAACTCGCCCGCCGCAAGGCCACCAGGAAGACCGCCGTCCCGGTCCTGTCCCGCACTCCGGGCGCCGAGAACGCCTTCCCCTCCTCGCCGGGGCAGGAGCGCCTGTGGTACCTCCACGCCCTGGAACCCGACTCCACCGCCTACGTACTGCCCATCGTCCTACGGCTGCGCGGAGCCGTCGACGTGACGGCCCTCCAGGGCTCGCTCGGTGCGCTGGTGGCCCGGCACGAGGCGCTGCGCACCGTGTTCCGTGAAGGCCGGGACGGGCAGATCCAGCAGATCGTGCTGCCGGGCGGCGGCGTGCCGCTGCCGGTCACTGACGCACCGGCCGGTGAGGACGAGGACACGCTCTGGCGGCGGGTGCGCGAGGAGGTCTCCCGGCCCTTCGACCTCGCCCGCGGTCCCCTGGTGCGGGCCCGGCTGCTCAGGCGCGCGGACTCCGGCGCCGGACCCGAGGCCGTCCTCGTGCTGTGCGTGCACCACATCGTGGTGGACGGCTGGTCACTCGGCGTGCTCGTCGGTGAACTGGCCGAGAACTACGCCGCCCGCGTCGCCGGACGCCCGCCGGTCCTGCCGCCACTCGCCGTTCAGTACGCCGACTTCGCGGTGTGGCAGCGCGAGTCGCTGTCGGGCGAGCGGCTCGCCGAGCAACTTTCCTTCTGGCGAACGGAGCTTGAGGGCGCCCCGATCCTCGATGTGCCTGGTGACCGTTCGCGTTCGGCTGAGCAGTCGTTCGCCGGTGATTCGGTGCGGGTGGGGATTCCGGCGTCGTTGGTGTCGGGGC
>NZ_JBHWUU010000144.1:0-10591 GCF_042737375.1 Streptomyces sp. NPDC060000 | reverse complement strand
GAGGGGCCGTTCGGGGCGGTCAGGCCGTTGCTGGCGCCGTCCTGGTTGACCGCCGTGCCGCGTACCACGGCGAGGACCCGGTGCCCCGCGCGCTGCGCGTCCGAGAGGCGCTGAAGGACGAGGACGCCTGCGCCCTCGGCCCAGCCGGCGCCGTCGGCGGCCTCCGCGAAGGCCTTGCAGCGGCCGTCGGGGGCCATTCCGCGCTGGCGGCTGAACTCGACGAAGGCGATGGGGCTGGCCATCACGGTCGCGCCGGCGGCGAGTGCCCGGTCGCATTCGCCGCGGCGCAGGGACTGCACGGCCAGGTGCAGGGCGACCAGTGACGAGGAGCAGGCGGTGTCCACCGTCACGGCGGGGCCTTCGAGGCCGAGGGTGTAGGAGATGCGGCCGGACAGGACGGAGGGGGCGAGGCCGGTGATGAGGTAGCCGCTCATGTTTTCGGCGGCGTCGTGCTCGCGCGGGCCGTAGTCGGTGGCCTGGCCGCCGACGTAGACGCCGGTGCGGTGGCCGCGCAGGGAGGAGGGGTCCAGGCCGGCCGATTCCAGGGCCTCCCAGGACGTCTCCAGGAGCAGCCGCTGCTGGGGGTCCATGGCGAGCGCCTCGCGCGGGGAGATCCCGAAGAAGGCGGCGTCGAAGTCGGCGGCCGTGTGCAGGAAGCCGCCCACGTCGACGTAGCTGGTGCCGGGGGTGGAGCCGGTGGGGTCGTAGAGGGAGTCGAGACTCCAGCCGCGGTCGGCGGGGAAGGCGCCGACGGCGTCGCGGCCGTGCGCCACCAGTTCCCACAGGGCGTCGGGGGTGTGTGCGCCGCCGGGGAAGCGGCAGGCCATGCCGACGATCGCGACCGGCTCGTGCGCGGCCTCGGCCAGGTGCTGGTTCTCCAGGCGCAGGCGCTCGTTCTCCCTCAGCGAGGAGCGCAGTGCTGCGACGACCCGCTCTGGCGAAGCTGTCATGGTTTTTGTCCTTCAAGGGGGTGGGTGGTGGCGGGGTGCCGCTCGCGTCAGAGGCGGAGTTCGCTGTCGAGGATGTCGAACAGCTCGTCGTCGGTGGCCTGGTCGACGTCGTCCTGGGTGCCGGTGCCGGCTGCCGCGGCGGCCTGCCACTTGCGCAGCAGGCCCTGCAGCCGTTCGACGGCGGCCCCGTCGACGGTGTCGTCGAGGGGGACGACGTCCAGGGCGTCGAGGGCGTCGTGCACGGCCGGGCGGGCGGTGCTTTCGTCCGTGAAGAGCCGCGAGAGCAGTTCGGCGCTCAGGGCGTCGGCCGTGGGGTGGTCGAAGACCATGGTCGCGGGCAGGCGCAGTCCGACGGCCGCGTTGAGGCGGTTGCGCAGTTCCACGCCGGTCAGTGAGTCGAAGCCGAGGTCTTTGAAGCTCTGTTCGGCGGGGACGGCCGCGGCGGCCGAGTGGCCCAGGACGGCGGCGGCCTCGCCGCGTACCAGGTCGAGCAGGAGGCGTCCGCGTTCCGCGGCGGGTGCCTGTTCCAGGCGGGCGCGCAGGGAGGCGTGGCCGGCGGTCTCGCCGGCCGGGCTCGCGCTGCGCCGGACGGGCCTGCGCACGAGGGGGCGCAGCAGGGACGACATGTGTGCGGGGTCGGCGTGTCGCAGGTCGAGGGGGATGGCCGCGGTGACGGCCTGCGGGCTGTGCAGGGCTGCGTCGAAGAGGGTGAGGCCGTCGTCGCTGGTGAGCGGGAGGAGTCCGCCGTGGCGCAGGCGGCGCAGGTCGGCGTCGTCGAGGTGGCCGGTCATGCCGCTGCGCTCGGCCCACAGTCCCCAGATGACCGAGGTGGCGGGCAGTCCGTCGCGTGCGCGCTGGTGGGCCAGGGCGTCCAGGTAGGCGTTGGCGGCGGCGTAGTTGCTCTGGCCGGGGCCGCCCAGGGTGCCCGCGGCGGAGGAGAACAGCACGAACGCCGACAGGTCGGCCTGGCGGGTCAGTTCGTGCAGGTGGCGGGCGGCGTCCGCTTTCGGGGCGAACACGGTGTCGATGCGGGCCGCTGTCATGGTGTCCAGGAGGCCGTCGTCGAGTGCTCCGGCGGCGTGGACGACGGCGGTCAGGGGGGTGCGGGCCAGGGCCAGGCAGGCGGCCAGTTCCTCGCGGTCGGCGGCGTCGCAGGCGGCGAGTGTCACCTGGGCGCCCAGTTCCTGCAGCTGGGCGCGCAGTTCGGCCGCTCCGGGAGTGTCGGGGCCGCGGCGTCCGGTCAGCAGCAGGTGGCGTACGCCGTGGGCGGTGACCAGGTGCCGGGCGATCAGTGCGCCGAGGGTGCCCAGGCCTCCGGTGATCAGTACGGTGCCGTCGGGGTCCAGCGGGGCGGGCACGGTCAGGACGACCTTGCCGATGTTGCGGCCGTGGCCCAGCAGGCGGAACGCCTGGGGTGCCTGGCGGATGTCGAAGCAGGTCAGCGGTGAGGGCTGCAGGGTGCCTGCGGTGAAGAGGCGGGCGACGTCGGTGAGGATCTCGCCGATGCGCTGCGGGCTCGGTTCGGCGATGTCGAAGGGCTGGTAGTGCACGCCGGGGTGGCGTGCGCTCACGGCGTCGGCGTCGCGGATGTCGGTCTTGCCCATTTCGAGGAAGTGTCCGCCGCGGGGCAGCAGCCGCAGTGAGGCGTCGACGTACTCGCGGGCCAGTGAGTTGAGGACGACGTCCACGCCCCGGCCTTCGGTGGCGCGGGTGAGGTGTTCTTCGAAGTCCAGGTGGCGGGAGGAGGCGATCCGCTGCGGGTTCACCCCCAGAGCGGTCAGCGCCTGCCATTTGCCTGGGCTGGCGGTGGCGTAGACGTGTGCGCCCCAGTGGCGGGCGAGCTGGACGGCGGCCATGCCGACGCCGCCCGCGGCGGTGTGCACGAGCAGGGACTGTCCGGCGCTCAGGCCGGCGAGGTCTTTGAGGCCGTAGTAGGCGGTGAGGTAGACCACGGGGATCGCGGCGGCCTGGGCGAAGCCGAGGTGGTCGGGGATCGTGGTGAGCAGGCGGTGGTCGGCGACCGTGACCGGTCCGCTGCCGGTGTCGCTGAACAGGCCCATCACCCGGTCGCCGGGGGCGAACGCGGTGACGTCGGATGCGGTTTCCAGGACGACGCCGGAGCCCTCGCCGCCGGCCAGGTTCTCGATGGCGGGCACCATGCCGAGGGTCATGAGCACGTGGCGGAAGTTGAGTCCGACCGCGCGTACGGCGATGCGTACCTGTCCGGGGGCGAGCGGGGCGGCCGCCCGCGGGCTCGGCACGAGGGCGAGGTTGTCGAAGGTCTGGCGGCCGGCGAAGTCCAGCCGCCACGCCTGCTCGTGGCCGGCCGGGACGCTCAGGTCGGCGGGGTCGGCGCCGCGGGCCAGGCGCGGCGCCAGGACGGTGCCCGCGTGCAGGGCGAGCTGCGGTTCGCCGCTCGCGAGGGCGGCGGGCAGCAGGTCGCGGGATTCCTCGTCGCAGGTGACCAGGGTGAAGCGGCCGGGGTGTTCGGACTGTGCGGAGCGTGCCAGGCCCCACAGCGGGGCGTGGGCGGGGTCTTCGGCGGGGCCGGCGAGGAGGACGAGGCGGGCCTGGTCGAAGCGTGTGTCGGCGAGCCAGGCCTGCAGCAGGGCCAGGGTGCGGTGTGCCGTTTCGCGGGGTGTCGCGCACGGCTGGGTGAGGTCGGCGACGACGGTGGTGGCGCTGTGCGGTACGGCGGCCAGGTCCGGGTAGTGGGGGGTGCCGGGCAGCACCGGGCGCGGCCCCAGGACCGCCCAGTGCGGGGAGGGGGCGGGCGCGTCGGGGGTGGGCAGGGGGGGCCAGTGCAGGCGCAGGAGTGCGTCGTCGTGCGGGGGGCTGAGCTGGTCTGCGGTGACGGTGCGCAGGGCGAGTGCGGTGACGGAGCCGACCGGGCCCTCGGCGTCGGCCAGTTCGACGCGGTAGGTGTCGGCCGCGCCGGGGGTGATGTGGACGCGCAGGGACGTGGCGGCGGTGGCCCGCAGGCGTACGCCGGTGAAGGAGAACGGCAGGCGCAGCTCCTGGACGCCGCCCTGGACGGCGATGATGTGCAGGGCGGCGTCCAGGAGCGCGGGATGCAGCAGGTAGGAGGCGGCGCCGGTGCGTTCGGTGGCGTCCAGGGCCACGTCGGCGAAGAGTTCCCGGCCGCGCTGCCAGGCGCCGCGCAGGCCGCGCAGGGCGGGCCCGTAGTGGTAGCCGTGTGCGGCCAGGTTGTCGTAGAAGCCGGTGATGTCGACGGTTTGGGCGCCGGGCGGCGGCCATACGGCTGCCCGGGCGGGCGGGTCGAGGGGGGTCTCGGCGGTCGGCGCCAGGACGGCGGAGGCGTGGTGGGTCCAGGTGGGGCCGTCGTCGGGGCGCGCGTACAGCTCCAGGCGGCGGGTCAGGTCCTCCTCGGGCGGCGGCAGGCGCAGTTGCAGTTGCAGGCCGCCCTGGTCGGGCAGCAGCATCGGTGCGCGCAGGGTGAGTTCTTCGACCAGGTCGCAGGAGACGTGCGCGCCGGCCGCCAGGGCCAGTTCCACGACGGCGGTGCCGGGTACGACCGGCCGGCCGGCCGGCCGGTGGTCGTTCAGCCAGGGCTGGGTGCGCGCGGACAGCCGTCCGGTGAGGACGAGTTCCCCGCCGGCGGCCGCGGGCACCGCGGCCCGCAGCAGGGGGTGCTGGAGCGGGCTGACGCCGAGCGAGCCGGCGTCGGCGGCGGCCGGGTCGGGGGCGGGAAGCCAGTGGCGTTCGCGCTGGAAGGCGTAGGTGGGCAGGGCGAGGCGGGATGTTCCCTGGTAGCCCCACTGCACGGGCACGCCGTGGGCGTGTGCCTGCGCCAGGGAGGTGAGGAAGCGGCGCGGTCCGCCGTCGTGGCGGCGCAGGGTTTCCACGACGGCGGCGTCGTGCCCGGTGTCGGCGGCGGTGTCCTGCAGGGCGATGGTCAGGCCGGGGTGCGGGCTGGTCTCGACGAAGGTGCGGTATCCCTGCTCCAGCAGGGTGCGGGTGGCCTTCTCCAGCAGGACCGTGCCGCGCAGGTTGCGGTACCAGTAGTCGGCGTCCAGGCCGGTGGTGTCCAGTGGGCTGCCGGTGACGGTCGAGCAGAAGGTGACGGGGGCGCGGCGCGGGGTGATGTCCGCCAGTTCGGCCAGGAGGTGTGCGCGGATCGTCTCGACGTGTGCGGAGTGCGAGGCGTAGTCCACCGGGATGCGGCGGGTGCGTACGGTGTCGGCGCGCAGCCGGGCGTCCAGTTCGTCCAGCGCGGCCGGGTCGCCGGAGACGACGCAGGCCTGCGGGCCGTTGACCGCGGCGAGCCACAGGCGGCCCGGCCGGGCGGCGAGCAGGGGGTCCAGGGCGGCGGCGGACAGGGCCACCGAGAGCATGCCGCCCTGGCCGGCGAGGGCGGTCAGTGCCTTGGAGCGCAGTGCCACCACCTTCGCCGCGTCCTCGAGGGTGAGTGCTCCGGCGACGCAGGCCGCGGCGATCTCGCCCTGGCTGTGGCCGATGACGGCGGCGGGCCGCACTCCGTAGCTCTGCCAGAGCTGCGCCAGGGACACCATGACCGCGAACAGGGCCGGCTGGACCATGTCCACCCGGGTGAGCCAGTCGCGGTCCGTGCCGCGCAGGCATGCCAGGAGGTCGAAGCCGGTGTGGGGGGCGAGGGCGTTCGCGCATTCGTCCATGCGCTGCGCGAACACCGTGGAGGTGGCGAGGAGTTCGGTGGCCATGCCGTGCCACTGCGAGCCCTGTCCGGGGAAGACGAACGCCACCTTGGTCTGCCGGGCGTGTCCGCGCACGACGCCGGCGGCCGTGGTGTCCTGGGCGAGCGCGGCAAGGCCCGTCAGGAAGTCCTCGCGGCTCTCGCCGACGACGGCCGCGCGGTGCTCGAAGCAGGAGCGGGTGGTGGCCAGCGCGTGGCCGATCTCGGCCGGGCTCGCGCTGTCTTCGCGCCGTAGCAGTTCGGTGAGGCGGCGGGCCTGCTCGCGCAGGGCGTCGGGGCTCTTGGCCGACAGCAGCCACGGCTGGGTGGCGCCCAGGCCCGGCGTGTGCAGGGCCTGCGGCTCCTCCTGGGGTCCGGTGGCCGGGGGCTCCTCCAGGATGATGTGCGCGTTGGTGCCGCTGATGCCGAAGGAGGACACCGCGGCGCGGCGCGGGCGCTCACCGCGGGGCCAGGGCTGCGGCTGGTTCAGCAATGCCACCCCTCCCGCGTCCCAGTCGACTTCGCGGGTGGGCTGGTGGGCGTGCAGGGTCTGCGGGAGCGTCTCGTGGTGCAGCGCCTGCACCATCTTGATGATGCCGCCCACCCCGGCGGCGGCCTGGGTGTGGCCGATGTTCGACTTCAGCGACCCCAGCCACAGCGGGCGCTGGGTGTCGCGGCCCTGCCCGTAGGTGTCCAGGAGGGCTTCGGCCTCGATCGGGTCGCCGAGGCGGGTGCCGGTGCCGTGTGCCTCGACGGCGTCGACGTCGGCGGGGCCCAGTGCGGCGTCCTGCAGGGCCTGCTGGATCACCCGGCGCTGGGCGGCTCCGTTGGGTGCGGTGAGCCGGCTGCTGGCGCCGTCCTGGTTGACCGCCGAGCCGCGGATCACGGCCAGGACGCGGTGTCCGTTGCGCTGGGCGTCGGAGAGTTTTTCCAGGACGAGGAGGCCTGCGCCCTCGGCCCAGCCGGTGCCGTCGGCGTCGGCGGAGAACGCCTTGCAGCGGCCGTCCGCGGACAGTGCGCGCTGCCGGCTGAACTCCACGAAGGTGGTGGGGGTCGACATGACGGTCACTCCGCCGGCCAGGGCCAGCGAGCATTCGCCGCGGCGCAGCGCCTGCGCGGCCAGGTGCACCGCGACCAGTGACGAGGAGCAGGCGGTGTCCAGGGTGACGGCGGGTCCTTCGAGGCCGAAGGTGTAGGCGATGCGTCCCGAGGCGATGCTGGGGGCGCTGCCGTTGCCGATGTAGCCCTCGACGTCCGCGGGCATGGTGTGCATGCGCGAGCCGTAGTCGTTGTACATGACGCCGACGAAGACGCCCGTGCGGCTGCCGCGGACCGCCGTGGTGGCCAGGCCGGCCCGTTCGAACGCCTCCCAGGACAGTTCCAGCAGCAGGCGCTGCTGCGGGTCGGTGGTCAGTGCCTCGCGCGGTGAGATCCCGAAGGCCGCGGCGTCGAACTCGTCGGCGTCGTGCAGGAATCCGCCGTGGCGGGCGTAGGTGGTGCCCGTCGTGTCGGGGTCGGGGTCGTAGAGGGTGTCGATGTCCCAGCCGCGGTTGGCGGGGAACTCGGAGACCGCGTCGGTGCCGGCGTCCAGCAGCTGCCACAGTTCCTCGGGGTCGCGCACGCCGCCGGGGTAGCGGCAGGACATGGCGACCACCGCGATGGGTTCGGTCAGCTGCTGCAGCCGGCGGCGGCTGTGGTGCAGGTCGGTGGTGACGCGGTTGAGGTAGCTGCGGAGCTTTTCTTCGTTGGCCATGAAGTCCGCCCTCCAGCGGCGGTGCGGAAGTCAGGAGATTCCGAGCTCGTTGTCGATGAAGTCGAAGATTTCGTCGTCGGTGGCGGTGTCGACGCGCTGTGCGATGGGCGGTGCGGCCAGCTGGTCGGCGACGGCGCGCAGCCGTTCGGCGAACGCGGCGCGTTCGCCGGGGTCCAGGCCGTCCAGGCCGGCCAGGCCGGCCTCGAGGCGGTCGAGTTCCTTCAGCGGGGCGGGGCCGGCCGGAGCGAGTTCGGCGCCCAGGCGTTCGGCCAGGGCGGCCGGGGTGGGGTGGTCGAAGAGCATGGCCGTCGCCAGCCGCAGGCCGGTGTCCTTGGCGAGCCGGTTGCGCAGCTCGACCGCGGTCAGCGAGTCGAAGCCCATGTCCAGAAAGCCCCGTTCGGGGTCGACGGCGTGGGCGCCGGGCAGTCCGAGGGTGGCGGCGGCCCGGGTGCGCACCAGGTCCAGGAGCAGGTCGGCGCGCTCCGGTGCGCCGGCCTGGGCGAGGCGCCGGGTGAAGCCCTGTACCGGGTCGGTGCTTGTGGCGGGCGCAGGCCGGCGGCGCACCGGGGCCAGGTCGCGCAGCAGCGGTGGGGTGTCCTGGGCCGGGACGTTCAGCCGTGCCGGCAGCAGTACGGCGCTTGGGCCGCGCCAGGCCAGGTCGAACAGGTGCAGCGCCTCCGCGGGGGGCATCGGGGTGATGCCGTGGCGGGCCAGGCGGCGGCGGTCGGCGCTCTGCAGCGCGCCGGCCATGCCGGCGTCGGTGTCCCACAGGCCCCAGGCCAGGGACACCGCGGGCAGCCCGTCGGCCTGCCGGCGCACGGCGAGCGCGTCCAGGAAGGCGTTGGCGGCCGCGTAGTTGGCCTGGCCGGGGGTGCCCAGGGTGCCCGCGGCCGAGGAGAACAGCACGAACGCCGCCAGGCTGCTGGTCCGGGTCAGTTCGTGCAGGTTGAGCGCCGCGTCCGCCTTGGCCCGCAGCACCGTGTCGACCTGCTCGGGGCTCAGCGCGGCCAGGACGGCGTCGGCGGTGGCTCCGGCCGTGTGCACGACGGCGCTCAGATCGGGCACGCCGCGCAGCAGGTCCGCCAGCGCCTGCCGGTCGGCCGCGTCACAGGCGGCGACGCGGACCTGCGCGCCCAGCGCGGTGAGCTCCTCGACCAGCTTTTGCGGGGTGCTGCCGCGCCGGCTGGTCAGCAGCAGCCGGCGTACGCCGTGGGCGGTGACCAGGTGCCGGGCGAGCAGGGTGCCGAGCGCTCCGGTGGCACCGGTGATCAGCACGGTCCCCTCGAGGGCGGCCGGCGGGCCGGCCGGGGCGGGCGGGCCGGCCGCCCGGGCCAGCCGCGGTACGCGCACGGTGCCGGCCCGCAGTGCCGACTGCGTCTCGCCGGCCGCGAGTACGCCCGCCAGGGCGTGCGCGGATGCCTGGGTGGCGTCGGTGTCGGCGAGGACGAAACGCCCGGGGTGCTCGTTCTGGGCCGAGCGCAGCAGGCCCCAGACCGCGGCGTGCGCCGGATCGGACAGTGTCTCGCCCTCGCCGGCCGCGACCGCCTGCCGGGTCAGCACCAGCAGCCGTGAGCCGGCCAGGCGCTCGTCGGCCAGCCAGTCCTGGGCGATGCCCAGCACGGTGGTGACCGCGCTGTGCACGGCCGGCGCGTCGGTCCCGGGCGAGGCCAGGGGCAGCACCGCCACCTCGGGTGCCGGGGTCCCCGCGTCCAGGGCGCCGCGCAGCGCGTCCAGGCCGCTGTAGTGGGGCAGGGGCAGTCCGAGGCCGTCCGTGCCGCCCAGGGCGACCCACCGGTCGGTGCCGGACTGCGGCAGGGGCGCGGGCAGCGGGTTCCACCGGACCTCGTACAGGGAGCGTGAGCGCATCGCCAGGAGGGTGTCGGGCGAGGGGGCGCGCAGGTGGAGGGAGCCGATGCTCAGCACGGGCCGGCCGAGGGGGTCCGCGACGCGCACCGCGATCCGGTCGGTGTCCTGCGGGGCCAGGTGCACCCGTGCGGCGATGCCGTCGCCGTGCCGCACCACCCCGCCGAACTCGAACGGCAGCCGCTGGTCGGGTCCCTCGTCGCGTACCGGCAGCTTGGCGCTGTGCAGGGCCGCGTCGAGCAGCGGCGGATAGATCCCGTACGCGGCGGCGGCCTCTTCCTGCCCGGGGTCGAGGGAGAGCTGCGCGTACAGTTCCCCGTCGAGCAGCCAGGCACGGCGCACCGTCTGGAAGGCGGAGCCGTACTCGAAGCCGTGGGTGGCGAACCAGTCGTAGAGGCCGTCCACGGCGAGTTCCTCGGCGCCGGGGGGCGGCCACTGGTCGAGCGGGACGCCGCCGGGGGCCGGGTCCGCGCTCAGTGTGCCGCGCGCGTGCCGGGTCCACGGTTCGCCGTCGCTGTGCCGGGCGTGGATGCGGATCTCCCGCTCGCCGGATGCGTCGGGGGCGTCGAGGGTGATCTGCACCGCCACCGAGGTGTCGTCGGGCAGCGGCAGGGGGGCTTCCAGGGTCAGTTCCCGCAGTACCTCGCATCCGGCCTGTGCCCCGGCGTGCAGGGCCAGGTCCAGCCAGGCGGCGCCGGGCAGCAGGGCCGTACCGGCGATGACGTGCTGGCGCAGCCAGCCGTGCCGGTGCGGGGACAGTGAGCCGGTGAGCACCATGGCGTCGGAGTCGGCCAGCGGTATGCCCAGGGTGAGCAGGGGATGGCCGGCAGCGACGAGGCCGGGCGTGGTGCGCACGGCGGGCTCGGGTGTGTCGAGCCAGTAGCGCTGGTGCTGGAAGGCGTAGGTGGGCAGGTCGGCCGCCTGGCCGCCGTGGAGTGCGAACAGGGCGTTCCAGTCGACGGGTGTGCCGGTCGTCCACAGTTCACCCAGCCCGGCCAGCAGGGCCTGGACGCTCGTGCGGTCGCGGCGCTGCAGTGCCACGAGCCGTGTGCCCTCGGCCGCGGCCGGCTCCGCCATCGGCGTCAGCACCGCGTCGGGGCCCACCTCCACACACCCCGTCACACCCTGGTCGAAGAGCGCGCCCACCGCGTCGGCGAAACGGACCGGGCAACGCACCTGACGCACCCAGTAGCCGGGATCGGTGAAGTCCTCATCGACGCGGCCGCTCACCGTCGACACGAGCGGGATCTTCGGTGCGGTGAACGACAGCGCGGCCACCACCGCCGAGAACTCCTCGAGCATCGGCTCCATCAACGGCGAGTGGAACGCATGACTCACCCGCAGCCGCTTCGT
>NZ_JBHWUU010000143.1:0-10803 GCF_042737375.1 Streptomyces sp. NPDC060000 | reverse complement strand
CCAGCGATAGAGGCACCCGATAGAGCCCGCCCGGGCCGGGGATGGCGGAGGGGGCCAACCGGAGACCGGCCGGCGCACGGCGACAGGGATGCCTCGGCCCCGTGGAACCGCGCGCCCCCGAGCCGGGCCCCGAGGATGTCAGGGCTGCCCGCTCCGTGTTCGCCTTCACTCCCCCGCGCGCGCCGTCACCCGCGATCGGTCATGCATGCCACCAGGGATGTCGTCCGGCCCGGCCACCTGGGTGCATGCCGCCGCAGCGGTGGGGCAGAATCGTCCGGGCACGCCCTGCTGGGCAAGCCTAGGCACAGGCGAGGAGACGTGAGCAACATCCACAAGGAAGACCGGCCAAGCCGGTTCTCCGTCAAGCCCGCGGTGGTCGACGGCGTCCTCGTCGTAGCCGTGCACGGCGAGATCGACCACGACGTCAAGGACGTCCTCAGCGAAGCCCTGCTGGCCGAGGACGGCACGGTGTCGCCGCCGCGGATCGTGGCGGATCTCAGCGGTGTGACCTTCATGGACTCCAGCGGGATCAACGTCTTCGTCACGGCCCACCGGCGCGTGAGCAGCGCTCAGGGATGGCTGCGCATCGCCGGCGCCCAGGAGGCCGTCGTGCGTCTGCTGCAGATGGTCGGCATCGACGAGATCATCGACTGCCACCCCAGCGTCGAGCAGGCCCTGAACGCCTGAGAGCCCTACTTGGGCCGGTCCATGGCCTGCGTGTGAGGCTTGCGGCGCTGCACCGCCGGGTCCAGTTCCTGGCCCAGCGGCTCCGCGAGCGGCCGGCCCAACGCCCAGGCGATGAGCGCCTCCGCGACCGTGCGCATTTTGGTGTTGGTGCGCTGGGAGATCTCGCGCAGCACATCGAACCCGGCGGCCGGCGGCAGCCGGTGGGTCGCGATGAGGACACCGATGGCCTGGTCGATTGCCGCATGGGAGTCGACAGCGTGGCGCAGTTGGGCGTTCTCGTGCTCAAGACGGGTCACTGTGGCGTCACGCGTTCCGTCGGCCTGGGGCCGCTGTTCGCGGGAGGTCGTCATGACTGATCTCCATACTGGGGGCGGGTTTCCGTGCGCGTGCCCCGGACTGGAACAACAAGACATCCTCGGCGCGCCACGAAGATCACATACCGGGCCGCCGCACGGTGCGAAACAGTGCGCGGCGGGAGCGTGGAACACCGGAGCAGGGGTGACTGGGCAGGCAGCCCGCGAGAGGAGCTGACATGTCCGGCCCGCATGAAGGCGGCGCCCGCTCCGACTTCCTTGTGCTGGCGGCCGGCGCCTGGCTGGCCGCGTCTCCGTACCTGCTGAGCCTGCAGAACACCGCCGTTCTCGACGGTGCCCGGATCGTCGACATGGTGATCGGCGGCATCTACATCCTCCTGGCCCTGGCCTCCCTTCTCATGCTGAAGCGGACCCGAGGCCACCGCGATCACAGTCCACAGGCACCGAGGGACCGCGGCTGAGCGACCCGTGTGGGTGACGCTCGTAGGCAATGTGGACAACCGCACGGGGGTGACGGCCATGCGGCACACGTGCGTCGGCACCCCGGCGGCCTCAGGCGCGACCACTGCCTAACGCAACTGCGGCGTCTATGGACCAACCTGCTCATCGGCATGCCTTGCGCCGGTGAGGTGTACGCCTGCGACATCTGGTCACACGCCCGGCGCTTGTACCTCACAGCGCGTCAGCGTGCGATGCCTGTGCGTTTAAGGAACCTTGATACCTGAATGCCCACTTCTATGGATAAAGGACCCGATGACTGCTGAAACCGCACCGGTCACGTTGGTGCCGGTCAAGGGGCGGCGCAGCAGGGGCCGGATGATCGTCTCCTGGCTGACCACGACGGACCACAAGAAGATCGGTCACCTCTACCTGATGACCTCGTTCGCGTTCTTCCTGGTCGGCGGGGCGCTGGCGATGGCGATCCGGGCCGAACTGGCGCGGCCAGGGCTGCAGTTCCTGTCGCAGGAGCAGTACAACCAGTCGTTCACGATGCACGGCACGATCATGCTGCTGCTGTTCGCGACGCCGACGTTCGCCGGGTTCGCCAATGCGATCATGCCGTTGCAGATCGGCTCCCCCGACGTGGCCTTCCCCCGGCTGAACATGCTCTCGTACTGGCTGTTCGCCTTCGGCGGTCTGATCGTGATGTCCAGCTTCCTCACCCCGCAGGGCGCCGCCGATTTCGGCTGGACCGCCTACACCCCGCTCAGCGGCGGTGAGCGCACCGCTTATGTCGGGGGTGACCTGTGGGTCATGGGGCTCGCGCTGACCGGGTTCGGCACGATCCTCGGCGCGGTCAACTTCATCACCACGATCATCTGCATGCGCGCCCCCGGCATGACCATGTTCCGGATGCCGATCTTCACCTGGAACATCCTGCTCACCTCGGTGCTGGTGCTGTTCGCCTTCCCCGTCCTGGCGGCGGCCCTGTTCGCGCTGGAGGCGGACCGCAAGTTCGGGGCGCACATCTTCGACCCGGCAAACGGTGGGGCGATCCTGTGGCAGCACCTGTTCTGGTTCTTCGGCCACCCCGAGGTCTACATCCTCGCGCTGCCCTTCTTCGGCGTGATCACCGAGATCATCCCTGTCTTCTCCCGCAAGCCGATCTTCGGCTACATGGGCCTGGTCGGCGCGACCATCTCCATCGCCGGCCTGTCGGTCACCGTGTGGGCCCACCACATGTTCGCCACCGGAATGGTCCTGCTGCCGTTCTTCTCCTTCATGACCTTCCTGATCGCCGTGCCCACCGGAGTGAAGTTCTTCAACTGGATCGGCACCATGTGGAAAGGCTCGATCTCGTTCGAGCCACCGATGCTGTGGGCGGTCGGCTTCCTCGTCACCTTCCTCTTCGGCGGCCTGACCGGCGTCATCCTCGCCTCCCCGCCCATGGACTTCCACGTCACCGACAGCTACTTCGTCGTCGCCCACTTCCACTACGTCCTGTTCGGCACGATCGTGTTCGCGATGTTCGGCGGATTCAGCTTCTGGTGGCCGAAGATGACCGGCACCATGCTCGACCACCGACTGGAGAAGATCCACTTCTGGACCCTCTTCGTCGGCTTCCACACCACCTTCCTCATCCAGCACTGGCTCGGCGCCGAGGGCATGCCCCGCCGCTACGCCGACTACCTGGCCGCCGACGGCTTCACCGCCCTCAACACCGCCTCCTCGATCGGCGCCTTCCTCCTCGGCCTGTCCACCCTCCCCTTCCTGTACAACGTGTGGAAGACCGCCAAGTTCGGCGAGCGGGTCGAAGTCGACGACCCCTGGGGCTACGGCCGTTCGCTGGAATGGGCCACCTCCTGCCCCCCGCCCCGCCACAACTTCGTCACCCTGCCCCGCATCCGCTCCGAATCCCCCGCCTTCGACCTGCGCCACCCAGAAATCGCCGGCATCGAGCACCAGGAGAATGTCGGCAGGCGCGACGCCGTCGACGCCACCGGCCACAAGGGCGAACCGACGTGATCTCCGTCCGGTCCCCCGGCCCGCCGGACCGGACGGGGGCCGGGCCGGCCAACGAGATCGAGGGATACCTCCTCCTCCAGGATGAGCGCCGTGACTGTGGCTTGGGAGCACCCAGGCGAGGGCGAGTTGACCAGGCGTCACGCCGGGGCTGCTGCCGTCGCGACGATCCGGTCCGGGCCGACCGCGGAACCGGCCTGCGAGGCGAACAGCGGGGCGTCCTCGTAGACCGCGGCGCGGATCTGCCCCGGCGCCGCGAAGGCGGACAGCCAGGCCGCTATCACTCCGCCGGACGTCACGCGACCGGGAGCCATTGCCGATCCGGTCGGCCACTCCCGTCATGCCGCAGGTCACCGGCGCGGTTCTACCGGCCCAGCAGCAGCGTGACCGGCGCGTGAGGTGAACCGGCATTGCGCCCACATGATCACGCACACGCCGATGCGCATACGGCCGTGGCCTTTCGCCGTCGGGCAGGCACCTCGGAGAGCCAGCCCGCCGAAGCACCGCCCGACAGTGACGGGAGTGGACGCCGTGCGAGCCATTTCCGCCGGCTGGAGAAGGCGGTGTCGTCCGCCGGGCCTCCGGCATCGGCGGAAGGGCGGCGGGGATGGATGTCGAAGGGATACCCGTCTTCGTCAAACGGGTTCCGCCGGCGGACCCCGAGTTGCAGTCGGAGCACGTGCGGTCGACCGTTTACCTGAGAGGTCATCGACCGTGGCGTGACGCGGTGTCAGGATCGTCGGCACAAGGGAGTCGACGAACCCGGAGGACACCATGCCCGCCTACGCGATAGCGCACCTGCAAGAGGCTGCTCCGCACCCGGAGATCGCCGAGTACATGGAGCGCATCTCGGAGACCTTCGCGCCGTACGGGGGCCGCTTCCTGGTGCACGGCGCCCAGCACGAGGTGAAGGAGGGCAGCTGGCCCGGGCACGTCGTGGTGATCGGCTTCCCCTCGCTCACCGAGGCGCGGGCCTGGTGGGACTCGGCCGCCTACCAGGAGATCGCTCCGCTGCGTTCGCGGCACATCGAGGGCGACATCATCCTGGTCCCGGGTCTCGCCGAGGGATACGACCCGGCCGCCACCGCTCAGTCGATGCGGGAGGCGCTGCCAGCCCGGTAGCCCTCACGGTGGCCGGCCGGGGGGAAGGCATCAGCGGGTGCTGACGGGTATCAGTGGGAGCCGGAGCGGGCCGGAAGCCGTACATCTTTCACCTGTCGCTCATCAGGCCGTGTCCGTCGGCGACTTGGGGGCAGACGGTCCTCACCACGAGGCGAGACATCGCCCCCCGGACAAGAGGAGTCTTCTGTGCTCGCCATCATCGCGGCGGTCCTGTTCTTTATCTCGTTCCTGATCAACGCGGCGGAGATCTCGACGAACGACGTGTTCACCTCGACGAACGTCATGCTCATCGGGCTCGCGCTGCTGGCCCTTCACCTCGCGGGCGTCGGCAGCGGCTGGGCGCCCCGCAGACGCTGACGCCGAGGCCGACGGCGTGGGCTCCCGGCGCGAGGCGGGCAGCCCGACGGCGCCACGGCGCGGTGAGCGCTGAGTGGCGGATGAAGGGAGCGCGGGGCCACGGGTGCAGTGTCCGTGGCCCCGCGCTCAGCATGACGCCGGTGCGTGGGCGGTGACGGTGGCTGGGCAGGGCTCCGACGGACGGGGCGCTACTTCGTCGTTGCCGTGGCCGTCGGCGCGAGGGGCAGTTCGTTCGCCGGTCCGGTGCGCGCCGCGGTGGTCCCGTCGCCGTGCGGGCCACCGGGCATCGGGTATCGCAGGCGGGCGGTGACGGCGAGTGCCGCGACCGCCCCGGCGACGAGCAGGGGGTGTCCGACCAGCCATGTCTGGATGCCCTCGAACGGGTCGCCGGAGGTCAGCGTCGCGCGTTCGAGCATCCAGGACGCCGAGAACACGAGCCCGACGGCGGCCACACCGATGCGGAACGCGGGGTAGACGCTCGTGCGGGCCAGGACGAGCAGTGACGGCATCATCAGGGTGACGACCAGCAACTGGGTCAGTTCGATGCCCAGGTTGAAGCCCAGCAGTGTGGTCACCAGCGACCCGCGGTCGAGGCCGAGGTCGCCGATGAGCGAGGCGAAGGCGAGGCCGTGGACGAGGCCGAAGCCGGCGGCGATGAGTACCTCGCCGCGCGCCACCAGCGGTCGTATCGCATGGGCCGCGGAGACCGCGATCGAGAAGGCGATGAGCGTCTCGACCGGCCGTGACGGTAGGTGGAGCACTCCCGAGGCCGCCAGGGCGAGGGTGAGCGAATGGCCCACGGCGAAGGCCGACACGACGTGCACGACGCGTACGACGCTGCGGCGCGGCCTTGTGTCTGCGGCGCGCCATCGGCCGCCGGCAGCCGCCAGTGGGGCGGGGATGAGCAGCATCAGCAGGAACAGCAGATGGTCGGCGCCCTCACCGACGTGTTCGATGCCGAGCTGCGCGGTGGTGGCGAAGCCCTTCAGCCAGGAGCCCTCGCCGGCCGGGACCCGCAGGCTCTTGGTGTCCCAGTCGAGGACTCCGAGTGTCTTGGCGTCGTCCGTCTTGAGGATGCCGCGGCCGAAGTCGTACCGGACGGTGGCGATGACCTTGTGGGTCAGGAGTTCCTCGACGATGACGTCGTAGCGCAGACGGAAGTCGGTGACCTTTCCGTTTGGCGGGCGGATGGTGAGGGGGTAGACGAGGTGCGCCGTCCCGTCGATCGTCCGCACCGACCCCGTACCCAGCGTGACGGGCCAGGAGCTGCCGTCCTCGCCGGTGGCGCCGATGTGCTGCGCCGTATAGCGCTTGAGGAAGGAGCGGTCCTCGCCGAGCACGCCGGCGGGGGTGAGGTCGCGGTCGACGGCGATCGCCAGGCGGTCGATGGGCAGTTGCACCTCGCCCTCGACGCGGTCGTCACGGATGTCGAGCAGGACGGCCGAGGTGCTCATCGGGTGGGCGCCGGCCGGCGACGCGAGGCCGCCGACCAGCAGGAACGCCATGAGCAGCAGGGTGGAGAAGAGACGGCGCACGGACGTCAGTGCCAGCCGTAGTCGGAGGTCTCGTCCCGGAAGATCGTGTGCTGGTGGATCTCGTCGGTCGAGGCGCCGGGCTGGTTGGAGAACTCGATCCAGGCGGACGGCCCGTCGAGACGGACGTACGTCTGGTCGTTGTCGATGGTGGTTCCGCCGCTCCACCCGATGTACGTCTCGTCGTACTCGGAGACGTACTTGGCCAGGAGCCGTGCGGCGGCCTTCTCGTCCAGGTCGTCGACCCAGGTGCGCAGCATGGCGGTGACCTTGGCCTGCTGCTTCTTGGTGAGGCTGCTGACCAGGACGCCCTCGGGCTGCTCCGGGAAGGGGCCGTCGTTGCCGGGGCCGAGGTAGAGGTCGTCGAAGCTGCCGTCGATCTCGGCGGCGGCCAGTTCGCCGGCGGTGAGTGACTGGATGGCGCCGATGGTGGCGGCCCGCTTGTCGGCGAGCGGGGCGTAGGCCTTGTCGTCCCAGATGAACTCCTCCGGCTCGACCGCGGTCAGGGTGGGTGACATGGTCACGTTGTTCCCGGCGTAGGTGATGTTGTACGCCGCGTGGTGGCCGCCGTACTGGACCGTGAACTCGCCGGTCCTGCTGGGCTGTCCGAAGAAGGAGATGTAGTACCACTGCGAGCCGAAGTTGGCGCCTCCTCCGCCGCCGCCGGGGCCGCCGGGTCCGCCGGTGGCGCCATCGGTGGGGGCTCCGGAGGGAGGCGTGCGCGTGGCGGTCGGAGAGGCCGACGCGCCGTCCCCGCTGTCGGACAGCGAGGCGAGGTAGTCGTCGGCCTTGCGGATCTCGACGAGTTCCTCGTAACCCTGCTTGCTGAGCGCCGCCTCCATGACCTTCATGGCCGCCGCGTCCTGCGCGTCGGTGAGGTCGCCCAGCTTCAGGCCGTTGCGCGCGACGACGGGCGTCGGGAAGTTCGACCAGCCGGTCGTCTTCGCCGCGTCGTCGAAGTCGTAGAGGACGGTGTCCTTCTGCTCGTCGGACAGCGTCGCGAGGAAGGCGCCTGCGGCCTTCACGACCTGGGCGGTGTTGGCGCCACCGGCTCCGGTGCGGGCCGCGGAGGCCGGGATGGCCTGTTTGGCGACCGCCGCCGAGGCCGACCCGGGGTCGAATGCGAGATAGCCGACTGTGCCGAGGGCGATGCTGAGGCACGCGGCGAGCACCACGGGCCGGCGCAGTACGGGGCGGGTGTGGGAGGACACGGGACTCCTGTGGCGTGAGGGTGATGGACGTCCCTTCATCGTGGGAGAGCGGTCTCAAAACGCGGCCGGAGCCAGTCCGGAATCGGATGAGAAGCGGCTCACAGAACGCTGTGCGACCATGCGCGCATGCCGGAGCGTGTCCTGGTCGCCGACGACGATCGTGCTGTCCGTGAAGCCGTCGAGCGGGCACTGGAGTTGGAGGGGTACGACGTCGTCACCGCCGATGACGGTGTGGAAACCCTGGTCCTGGCCCGCAGGGGCTCCTTCAGCGCACTGGTCCTCGACGTGATGATGCCGCACATCGACGGTGTGGCCGTGTGCCGTGTGCTGCGCGCCGACGGTGACCGCATCCCCGTGCTGATGCTCACCGCGCGGGCCGGGATCCCCGACCGGGCGAACGGTCTGGACGCCGGCGCCGACGACTACCTGCCCAAACCCTTCGAAGTGCCCGAACTGCTCGCGCGTCTGAGGGCGCTCCTGCGGCGGGCCGTGCTGACGGCGTCGCCCGCATCACCGGCCGGGGAGAGCGGACAGGGCGAGCCGCGCCCTGGTGACGTGCTGCGGATGGCGTCACTGCGCGTCTGCCCCGGCACGCGACGGGCGTGGTGGGGGGCGTCGGAGCTGCGGCTGACCAGAACCGAGTTCGACCTGCTGGAGCTTTTGGTGCGCGAGGAGGGTCTCGTACTGGACCATGCTGCGATCTACCGGAGCGTCTGGGGTCCTGGCGCCGGTGTGGACGCGAAGAACCTCGCCGGTTACGTCGGCTACCTGCGGCGCAAACTCACCGACGCCGGGGCACCCGACCTGATCCGCACGGTGCGCGGCGTGGGTTACGCGGCGCGGCGGCCATGAGCCTGCGCTCGCGGTTCGCGCTCGCCTTCGCCGCCGTCGGCGCCGTGGTGGCGGTGACGGTCGGTGCGCTGAGCTACCTCACCGCCTCCGACCGCGTCTTCGCGGAGGTCGACCGGACGCTGCGGTCGACCACCGTGGCCCTGACCCGTGGCATGGAAAAACGCCAGGAGCAGAGCCAGGAGCAGGCTCCGGGCGCCGGCCTGGCCGCCCGGAGCCCCGCGCCCTTTCCCGGACTGGACCTGCCCGCCCCGGAGGGCGGCGAGGAAGGGCAGCCGGTCCTGCAGGCCGTGGCCCGGGACGGCATGCCCATCCGCCTGAGCGGCCCGCTGGAGAAGCTGCCGGTGTCCGACGCCGCGCGTGCCCTGGCCGCCTCCGGCCGGGCCGGGCAGTCGGTCACCACCGAGATCGACGCGGGCGGCCACAGCTACCGCCTGCTGACAACCGCGCTCGGCGAGAGCCGCGGCGCCCTGCAGGTGGCCGTCCAGGTCGACCAGACCCGCCACGTACTGGCCGGCATGGCGCGGCAGATCGCGGTGGTCACTGTGGCGGTCATGCTCGTCGCGGCGGCCGCGGGCCGGCTGCTCGCCGGGCGCATCACCCGGCGCCTGGCCCGGCTGGCCGAGGTCGCCGAGGCGGTCAGCACGGACGGCCGGGTCACCTACGACGCCACGCAACCGGTGGGCGGACGCGACGAGGTCGGGCGGCTGTCCACGTCGTTCAACAGGATGCTCGGCCGCATAGTCGCCGCCCGCGAGGCGCAGGAACGGCTGGTGCACGACGCAGCCCACGAGCTGCGGACCCCGCTGACCAGCCTGCTGGCCAACGCCACCGTGCTGCACCGCGTCACCGAGCTGTCCCCCGGCTCCCGCGACCGGCTCCTTCACGACGTCCAGGACGAGACGCGCGAACTCGCTCACCTCGTCGACGAACTCGTCGAACTGGCCCTGGCAGGCGGTCACGAGGAGACCGAGGAACCCGTGGAACTGGCCGAGGTGGCCCGCCGCGCGGCGCGGCGCGTGTACCGGCGCACCGGACGTCTGGTCCACGTGGACGCCGACGGCTGCGTGGTGCGCGGCAGCTCCCAGGGTCTCGAACGCGCGGTGGGCAATCTGCTGGAGAACGCCGCCAAGTTCGACACCGACGGCGGCGAACCCATCGAGGTGCACATCCGCCGGGGAGCGGTCACCGTCCGCGACCGGGGCCCCGGCATCGCCGCCGAGGACACCAGCCGTGTGTTCGACCGCTTCTACCGGGCCGACAGTGCCCGGGGTCTGCCGGGCTCCGGACTCGGCCTCGCCATCGTCCACGACATCGCCGAGGCCCACGGCGGAGCCGTATCGGCGGGTACGCGGCCCGGCGGCGGCGCCGCCGTGGGCTTCACCGTGAGCCGATCACGTCTCCTGCCGGCCTGCGGCCCGCGGACGAAGGCCGCGGCCACGGACTGACGGCACCACGTCACCGCCTCACCACGTCACCGCCTCACCACGTCACCGCCTCACCGCCTCACCGCCTCACCGCCTCACCGCCTCGCCGCGTCACCGCGTCACCGACGGCACGGGGCCGGCCTGCCCGCCTGCCTTTCGACCCGGAGGACAACCGTGTCCGCAGCGGGGCGACCTCGGCGGTGCAAAGCGGGCGACCTCGCGGGGCCGGGCCGAGGCAGTCCAACCAGCAGGTGCCGCTCGCCCGCGTCTTCTTCGCGGCGTCCCCACCCCACGGGCGATGAGCGGGCGGCCGGCACCTCGGCGCTACCGGGTGAGGAGGGCGCTCACGGTCTTGCCGCCTGCCGCCCGGCGCGTCACGGCGCTGGCGCGCGCCAGGCGGTTGACCATGGGCCAGCCGAAGCCTCCGGTGCCGCCGTTCAGGTCGGGGGTGCGCATGCGCGGCACCTGCGGGCTGCTGTCGTGCACCGCCACCTCGATGCTCTCCGGGTGCGCGGTCAGGTCCAGGGTGCAGGTGCCGCCGCCGTGGCGCAGGGCGTTGGTGACGAGTTCCGAGACGACCAGGACCACCGTGTCGGCAGCCTCGGATGCGATCGCCGGTACGAGCCCTTCGAGGAAATCCCGGGCGCTCTCGCGCGCGCCGGAGATGAACGCGGCGGAGCGGGCGGGTGCGACGTCGACGCTCATCGTGTCCATCGGGTCACCCTGGTCTCTGGATCGTCCCTGCCCGGTCCTGCCTGCCCCGTCCTGCTGCCTGGTGCTTGTGCCCCGGTCTGCGGCCGCCAACCCGGCGGTGACGGACCGTCCCGCCCTCCCCCGCTGT
>NZ_JBHWUU010000142.1:0-11332 GCF_042737375.1 Streptomyces sp. NPDC060000 | reverse complement strand
GGGGCGACACGCCCCGGCCGCTCCGTCGCGTTTCCGGACAACACCTCACACCGGCGGCCGAACCCGGCCAATCCGACGGTCGTACCCCTGTAACCCCGTATCCAGTCCTGTTGTCCGCGGACAGCCACAACACGCCCTGGACCGACCCGAAACTCGAACCGTTTCGATCAATAATCGTTCACCCTACGCATCTCGATCGAGCGTCAATAGGCCACAGAAGCGACGTAATCGATGATTTGAGCAACTCGGTGTAGCAGCGCCTGTACGAAGCGTTATTCTCCTCAGACGCAATCCGGTACCCCTTCCGTCGCTACGACGGGTGAATGGTTCCGTACTGCACGTGATGCAAGCTCTGCCTCTGGGAGTCCCGTGTACCCACACGTCGGGGTTGACACCTCGGGCCTGGCTACGCTGCGCGCAACGGTCGCTACGGTCCATGACCTCTTGCGCGGCGTCGTCCCCACCGCGTTCGCCGTCCCCGCCTTCGCCACCACCGCTCCGCTCGGCCCGTGCTACGCACTGGCCGAGGGCAGCGCCGCGGTGGGCAGACGAGGACGCTCGGCCGGCGCGGCCACCGTCCGTCGGCCGGCCGCCGACAGTGACAGCGCCCGGATGATGGACCTCGTCGAGCGCGCCCAGGCCGGTGAGGCCGACGCCTTCGGGCGCCTGTACGACCAGTACAGCGACACGGTCTACCGCTACATCTACTACCGGGTGGGCAGCAAGGCGACCGCCGAGGACCTCACCAGCGAGACGTTCCTGCGCGCCCTGCGCCGCATCGGGACGTTCACCTGGCAGGGCCGCGACTTCGGCGCCTGGCTGGTCACCATCGCCCGCAACCTCGTCGCCGACCACTTCAAGTCGAGCCGCTTCCGGCTGGAGGTGACGACCGGCGAGATGCTCGACGCCAACGAGGTCGAGCGCTCACCGGAGGACTCCGTCCTGGAGTCCCTCTCCAACGCCGCGCTCCTGGACGCCGTGCGCCGGCTCAACCCGCAGCAGCAGGAGTGCGTGACGCTCCGGTTCCTGCAGGGCCTCTCCGTCGCCGAGACCGCGCGCGTGATGGGCAAGAACGAGGGTGCCATCAAGACCCTTCAGTACCGGGCCGTCCGCACCCTCGCCCGCCTCCTGCCGGAAGACGCCCGCTGAACCCGTCCCCCGCCCGCGACCGACGCCACACATTCCGTGACGCCAACTCACCTTCAGTGAAAGTCCGTTGTCTTCCCGATCCGCTCATCCGCAGTCCGTAACCCAAGTGCCGCGCCAGTCGTTGTGCGGGATACAGGCTCCCTGTGGTCACGTCCTGGCCACCCCCGATCACTCGATCGTGTGGAACCGGTCCAGGGCGTGCAACCGTCAGGACCCCAGGGGAGTCGACCGTCATGACGAGAGGAGGTGCCGCCAGTGATCGCGAACGTATCGGCGCACCGGCGGGCGAGCGCCTTCGCCCAGGCCCTGGAGGAGCAGTCCGACTGTTCCTCCCAGGGCACGGCGGCCGAGCAGACCGAAGGATCACCGCCGACGCCGGCCGCTGCGGACCAGACCGGGCAGGGCCAGCTGCTGGCCCTCGCCACGAGTCTCGCCGAGCTGCCCAAACCGGAACTCGATCCCGAGGTGAAGGTCGTCCAGCGGGCCCAGTTGGTCGCCGCCATGGAGGCCATGCTGCAGGCGGGCACCGCGGGAGGCGAAACGGCGGATACCCCGATGCCGGAGCAACGCTCCCACCGGGCAAGGGGCACTCACCGGGCCGGTCCGCTGGGCAAGTTCCGACCGCGTTCCCGCCTCGCCAAAGGCCTCACCGCGGGCGGCCTCAGCGTCGGCGTCGCGGCGGGCGCCTTCGGCGGGGTCGCCGCCGCGAGTTCCGACGCCCTCCCGGGCGACGGGCTCTACGGGCTGAAGCGCGGCATCGAGGACTTCAAGCTCAACTATCTGTCCGACGGCGACGACGAACGCGGCCGGACCTATCTCGACCAGGCCTCCACGCGGCTCAGCGAGGCCCGGCGGCTCATGGAGCGGGACCGCAGCGGCGACCTCGACCACGAGTCGCTCGGCGAGATCCGACGTGCCCTGAACGGCATGCGGCACGACGCGTCGGAAGGCCACCGTCTCCTCCACGAGGCGTACGAACGCGACCCGAACTCCCTGGGCCCCATCCAGGCCCTCGACGCGTTCTCCCGCTCGCACCGCGAGGTCTGGGGCGCCCTGCGCGACCGCCTGCCGGTCCAGCTCGGGGACGTCAGTCAGCAGGTCTCGTCGGTCTTCGAGGCCATAGACGAAGAGGTCGCCCCGCTGCAGTCCCTGCTCCCGCGGCCCCCCGCCCAGGGCGGCAGCGGCACCCGGCACGGCTCCGGCTCGGCGTCCACCGGCACCACGGACCCCGGCCGCACGACCACCCCCGGCACCGGCACCGGCCACGACCCGACCGACGGCACCGGCAGCAACACCGCCGGCAGCCCGAGCAGGTCGTCCTCCTCCGGCGCCGGCGACGACGGCCTGCTCGGCGGCAACACCGGCGGCCTCCTCGACCCCCCGAAGGACACCGGCAGCACCGCCCCGACCACCAACGTCCCCAGCACCCAGCCGGACGTCACCCTCCCACCCCTCCTCCCCGGCCTGCTCCCAGGCCTGGGCATCGACAGCGAGGACGCGGACTGACCCCAGCCCGCACGACTGTGGGGCGCCCCCTCCCAGGAGGAGCGCCCCACAGTCGTACCCGAACCACCCCGACCCAACGAACAGCCGAAAGCCCCCTGGAACAACCCCGCCCGGCACCGGACCCGGGCTCCGAACCGGAGGCGACGGACGCCGACCACCCAAGACCCGGCTCCCCGGCTCCCCGGCTCCCGTCAGAAGAACACCGACCGCCGCTGCACCAGCAACCTGGCCCCTCCTTCTGCTGTTCCGCACCGCTCGCGGACTCCGAACAGCCGCGCCGGACTCCATCCGGCGGCTCACCGAACCCCGGCCGACCGAGCCCCAGCCCCCCGGCTCCCCGGCTCCCCGGCTCCCCGGCTCCGTCAGAAGAACACCGACCGCCGCTGCACCAGCAACTTGTAGAGCGTGTGCTGGATCTGCTCGCGGACCTGGTCCGTCAGGTTGAACATCAGCATCGGGTCCTCCGCCGCCTCCGGCGGGTAACCGTCCGTCCGGATCGGCTCTCCGAACTGGATCGTCCACTTGGTCGGCAGGGGAATCCCGCCCAGCGGACCCAGCCACGGGAAGGTCGGCGTCAGCGGGAAGTACGGGAACCCGAGCACCCGCGCCAGCGTCTTCGCGTTGCCGATCATCGGGTAGATCTCCTCGGCCCCGACGATCGAGCACGGGATGATCGGCGCGCCCTGGCGCAGCGCCGTGGAGACGAAGCCGCCCCGGCCGAACCGCTGAAGCTTGTAGCGCTCGCTGAAGGGCTTCCCGATGCCCTTGAAGCCCTCCGGCATCACCCCGACCAGCTCGCCCTTGGCCAGGAGCCGTTCGGCGTCCTCCGAGCAGGCGAGGGTGTGCCCGAGCTTGCGGGCCAGCTCGTTGACGACCGGCAGCACGAAGACGAGGTCGGCGGCCAGGAGCCGCAGGTGCCGGCCCGCCGGGTGGTGGTCGTGGACGGCGACCTGCATCATCAGGCCGTCCAACGGCAGCGTCCCCGAATGGTTCGCGACGATCAGCGCGCCACCTTCGGCCGGGATGTTCTCGACACCCTTCACCTCGACCCGGAAGTACTTCTCGTACACCGGCCGCAGCAGGGACATCAGAACCTGGTCGGTCAGCTCCTCGTCGTAGCCGAAGTCGTCGACCTCGTAGTCGCCCGTGAGACGCCGGCGCAGGAAGGAGAGCCCGCCCGCGATCCGCCGCTCCAGGCCGCCGCCGTCCTCGACCTGCCGTTCCTCACCCGTCACAGGAACATCATCCTGCCCGGCCGCCCTGGTGGGCAGGGGCTGGACCTCAGCGACCTCACCGGCCTCACCCACCTCACCGATCTCCCGGACCGGCGCGGGCTCGCCGTTCCGGCGCCGGCTCACCGCGCCCCGGCGCCTGGGCGGCCGCGCTACGGCGCTCCCCCGGGACCGGTCGTCGTCGAACGGAATGACCTTGGCGTCCGCCATCGTTGATGCGCTCCTCAGTTGGCGCTCTGCGTCGGGAGGTGGACCGGGGGCCGGCCGCCGCCCGGCAGGGGCAGCGCGGCGACCCGGTCGACGGCCCCGGCAACGGCCTCGGGCGGCAGAAGTCCGGGTCCGTGACTGCGCGCGAAGTCCGCGAAGGTCTCGGCCGTCGTGTACCGCGGCGTGAACCCCAGCGTCTCGCGCATCTGGTCCGTGGACACGACCCGGCCATGGGTCAGCAGCCGGATCTGCTCGGGCGAGAAGTCCGTCATGCCCAGCGTACGCACCAGGGACCCCGCCCAGGTGACGGCAGGCAGAAGCAGCGGCACGGTCGGCCGCCCGAGCCGGCGCGAACACTGCGACAGCAACAGCACCCCGTCACCGGCGATGTTGAAGGTGCCGCTGTTGAGGGTGCCCCGCCGCGGTTCGTGCGAGGCGATCCGCAGCACCTCGATCACGTCGTCCTCGTGCGCGAACTGGAGCCGCGGGTCGTAGCCGAGCACGGTGGGCAGCACGGGCAGCGCGAAGTACGAGGCGAGCGGCGTCTCGGCGGTGGGCCCGAGGATGTTGGCGAACCGCAGCACGCACACGGCCACATCGGGCCGTCGCCGGGCGAACCCGCGCACATACCCCTCGACCTCGACGGCGTCCTTGGCGAAGCCACCGCTGGGCAGCGACTTGGCCGGGGTCGTCTCGGTGAAGACGGCGGGATCACGCGGCGCGGATCCGTAGACGTTGGTGGAGGACTTGACCACCAGCCGCTTCACGTTCGGCGACTTCTGACAGGCACCCAGGAGCTGCATCGTCCCGATGACGTTGGTCTCCTTGACCACGGTCCGGCTGCCACGGCCCAGCGCGGTCGCCGTCACGTCCAGGTGGACGACCGTGTCGGCGCCGGTCTCGGCGAGCACCCGCGCGATGGTGGGCTGCCGGATGTCGGCCTCGATGAAGTCGGCGCCGCCGAGATGGTGCTCGGGACGCACCGCGTCCACGGCGATCACCCGGTCGACCTGTGGGTCACGCTGGATCCGTCGTACGAACCGGCCCCCCAGCTGACGGGCCACTCCGGTAACGAGCACGACCTTTCCCAAGATCAGCGCCTTCCTTCCGTCCTGGAACCGCCGGCTGCCCTGCCGAGTTCCCGTCTGCGGGCCAACCTAGCGTGTCGATGTTGCGCTGTGGTGACCGCCCGCTGCGCGAAGTGACGAGAATCCTTCGGTCATACGACCAGTTCAGCCATGGTGCACGTCCAGGCATGCGCACGGAGTTCAGCCGACCGTACGGCACCTGGATATGCGTGTGGCCCCCCACCGATAACACGGTGGGGGGCCACACCACGCCTACGCGGCTCGCGTCGCGCGAAGTAAGTGCTTGCGCTTACTCCTGCCGGCGCTTACTTCTTGTTGCGACGCTGAACGCGCGTGCGCTTGAGCAGCTTGCGGTGCTTCTTCTTGGCCATCCGCTTGCGCCGCTTCTTGATAACAGAGCCCACGACTACCCTCGCTCACTTCTCATCACTCGGTGCTGGGCGCCATGGGCCCATACGACCTACGAGGGGCTAGCCTACCCGCCCGAGCGCTGAGGTCGTAATCGAGAGGCGGGAGGGGCCCGAGACGGCCCTGAGGCCGGGCCCCACCCCGGGCCTGCCCTGCCGGACAGGCCCTGGCCGTCAGGCGGTTTCCACCCCCACGTAGCTCTCGCGGAGGTACTCGTGAACCGCTTGCTCGGGGACGCGGAAGGACCGCCCCACCCGGATCGCGGGCAGATGACCACTGTGCACCAGTCGGTACACGGTCATCTTCGACACTCGCATCACCGAGGCGACTTCCGCCACGGTAAGGAACTGAACCTCGTTCAGAGGCCTCTCGCCAGCTGCAGCCATGACACACCTGAACCTTCCGCACTCGACTCGACGGCCACCGGCTTCCCCTTCCGGTGACTCTTCGTCGCTGCGTGCTCACTCCCCAATGTAGGGGCGGGTGATGCGAGTGGGGAAGAGGTGCACCCATCAGCGGCCTACCGTGACAGACACGCTCGATTGAGTACGTAGCGGGTCAGCGGCCTGTAGTAAGTGGACCGCACGGCGTCATCAAGTGGAACGACGACGGAGACGACTCCCTCGGCCTCCCCCACGAACAGCGCGGGGTCGTCGGTGTCCGCGAGCCCGATGGCCTCGAACCCCAGCTGACCTGCCCCGCAGACCCACCCGTGGTCCCCGATGACCAGCTCGGGCAGCGGCCCTCCGCCCTCGGCCGCCGCCGCGAGCGCGACCCGAACCGGGAGCGGTGAATGGCTGTGCGCACCGGTCGCACAACCGGCGCGTTCGGCATCCGCCTCCCGGACGACCGCGACTCCCCGTACATAGTCGAGGTTGTGCGTACGTAGACCGAACCGGGTCGTTATGTCGACACAGTGACCCTGCGCCGGGGTGAGGACATCACATCCCGCCGTCGACAAAGCGTCCGCAACAGTGGCGTAGAACCCCAGTAACCGATGCGGATGACCGGTGCCCAGCAGCACGGGCGCGCCACGCTGGGCGACCGAGGCGAGCCGCTCCGCGAAGGCGTCCAGCGCGGCCAACGTCCGCTCAGGATCGATCACATCATGCCCGGAAACGCAGCCGGGATCGGCCGAGACTCCACACCTGTCGGCCATCAGCGCGATCAGGTCCCGCTGCCCCCAACTCCTCTCAGGATCAAGCCCGATCAGCACCCGGGGATCACGAGCGGCGAAGAGCCGGTAGCTCCGCAGACTCTCCTCCCGCGAGGTGGCCACCACCCCGGCCAACCGCGCAGCAAGCAGATGCGCCCGAAGCCCACCGGAACTCAACACAAAGGCGATGTTGACGGACGGACGGCGGCGCCGGGCGGAAACGGGGGCAACACCGCACAGTTGGCGTAAGCGCCGGCCCGGCCGCCGCCCTCACCCCGTCCGACGGTCCTTCGCCCCCGTCCGTCCCCCGGATCCTTCCAGCCCGTCCGTCCCCCGGATCCTTCCAGCCCGCCCGCCGGTCCTTCGACCCCGTCCGTCCCCCGGTCCTTCCAGCCCGCCCGCCGGTCCTTCCAGCCCGTCCGGCGTTTGAGGACGAGGCCGTTCAGGCCGATCCCGGGGGTCCAGGGGGCAGAGCCCCCGGGCGGGGTCGAAGGGGCAGAGCCCCTGGGGACGGGAACGGGTAGGGGCGGCGGGGGCGAGGAACCCCGGCGTCACCCCTACGCCAGCAACCCCCGCAACGGAAACACGGCCCGCCGAGTGGCCAACACCGCCTGATCCAACCGATCAGCGGGGTCGTACCCGGCCTCCCACCCCGCCCACTCCACAGGCCACCGCCCATCAGTCATCCGCATCGGCCCCAACTGCCGGGTACGAGCGAAAACCTCCTGCCGCCACCCCTCAGGAATCACCGTCTCCGGCGCCACCGGCACCCCCGCCGCCACCCCCACCAAATGCGTCCACGACCGCGGCACCACATCCACCACCGCGTATCCGCCCCCGCCCAACGCGACCCACTTCCCCCCGGCGTACTCGTGCGCCAACTCATGGCAGGCCACCTGCACGGCCCGCTGCGCGTCGAGAGATACCGCGAGATGGGCCAACGGATCCTCGAAGTGCGTGTCGGCCCCGTGCTGGGTCACCAGCACATCCGGCCGGAAATCGGCGATCAGTTCCGGCACCACCGAGTGGAACGCCCGCAGCCACCCCGCGTCCCCGGTCCCGGCCGGCAGGGCGACGTTCACCGCCGACCCCTCCGCCCCCTCCCCACCGGTCTCCTCGGGCCACCCGGTCTGCGGGAACAAGGTACGAGGGTGCTCGTGCAGGGAGATCGTCAGCACCCGCGGGTCCTCCCAGAACGCCGCCTGCACGCCGTCCCCGTGATGCACGTCCACATCCACGTACGCGACCCGCTTGGCCCCCAGCTCCAGCAACCGGGCGATCGCCAACGACGCGTCGTTGTAGATACAGAACCCCGACGCGCCCCCCGGCATCGCATGATGCAACCCGCCCGCGAAGTTCACCGCGTGCAGCGCCTCCCCCCGCCACACCGCCTCCGCGGCCCCCACGGACAGCCCGGCGATCAGAGCGGACACCTCATGCATCCCCGCGAAGGCCGGGTCGTCCATCGTCCCCAGCCCGTACGACTGGTCCGCCGCCCCCGGCTCGACCGACGCCGCCTTGACGGCCTGGACGTAGTCCTCCCGGTGCACGAGCCGCAACGTCGACTCCCCGGCCGGCTTCGCCGCGACGACGTCCACCTCGCGGTCGAGCCCCAGGGCACCGACCAGCCTCCGGGTCAGATCCAGCCGAACCGGATCCATCGGATGCTCGGGCCCGAAGTCATAGCCCGTTACTGCCTCGTCCCACATCAGCTGTGCGCGGCCGCTCATGCCCGCCACCGTATCGGTCCGATTGAGCGGCGAACGACCGGGCGTACACCAAGGTCACCAGCACCAACACCATCGGCACCACCATCGCTCCCCGGTAGCTCCAGGCGTCCCCCAACGCCCCCACCAACGGCGAACCGATCAGGAACCCGACGTAATTGAAGATGTTGAGACGAGCGATCGCCGCATCCGAGGCCCCGGGGAACAACCGTCCCGCCGCCGCGAACGTCTGCGGCACCAGCACACACAAGCCGAGCCCCACCAGCGTGAACCCCAGCATCCCGACCCACGCTCCGGGCGCGAAGGCGACCACCGCGAACCCCGCAGCCGCCACCAGCGCCCCCAGCCGCACCACCGCCGCGGCCCCGAACCGCCGCACCCCGAAGTCCCCGATGGCCCGCCCGACCAGTGTGGTCACCATGTAGACGTTGTACGGAACGGTGGCCAGCTGCTCGCTGCTGCCCAGCACGTCCTGGAGGTACTTCGCGCTCCAGTTGGAGACCGTCGAGTCCCCGATGTAGGCGAAGGTCATCACCAGACACAACGGCAGCAACACCTTGAAGACGACGCCCGGACCGCCGCCCCCCGGCCTGCCGTCCTCCGCCGGGCCGCCCTCCACAACCCCGGCCCCAGACTTGGCTGCCGTGGACTCCCCGTCCACATACCAACGGCTCCCCACCAGGACGGTCGGCAACAGCACCGCCACCACCGGCAGATACGACACCCACAGCGCGAGATGCCAGTGCGCTCCCACCCACGCCAGCGAGGCCCCCACGATCCCGCCCAGGCTGTACACGGCATGAAAGCTCAGCATGATGCTGCGCCCGTACGTCCGTTGCAGACTCACGCCGAGCATGTTCATCGATGCGTCCAACGCCCCCACGGCGAGGCCGAAGGCCGCCAGGGCCACACCCAGCTCGGCCATCCCCCGCCCCGCCCCGACCCCCAGCAGAGCCAGGAGCACGACCGGCTGGGACCAGCGCAGCAGCAGACTGGGCGGTATCCGCTTCACCAACTGCTCGGTCGTCACGCTCCCGACCCCTGCCAGGACGGGTACGGCGGCCAGAAAGACGGGCAGCAGCGCGTCCGAGACGTCGTACCTGTTCTGGATGGCCGGGATCCGGGTCACGAGCAGAGCGAAGGCCGCCCCCTGAGCGAAAAAGCTGAACGCCAAAGAGGCCCTACCGCGCCGCAGCACTTCTGTCATGGCGGCGAGCGTAGAGCCCCTGCGTACTCGTGGGTAGATCCAGCCAAAGATGAATTCGCCTCAGCTTTACCCGGGTTACCGGGCGAGGACGACCTCAGGCATCTCGACCTCGGCCCCGACACCGGCCTCGGCGCCCTCGCCGGCCTTCACCTCGGAGGCGACCATCTCCGCCATCGGCCCGGCACCGAGGGCTCCACCGGCCACGAAGCCGATCCCCATCGCCACGACCATGATCACGGACCCGAGCCACACCATGGTGTCCACCGGCACGGTGTACGCCCCCACGACCCGCACGACACACTCCGCGAGCAGCACGGTGCCCCACACGATCGAGAAGGCCCGCTCCCGCCTACGGAAGGCCACCGACGCGGCCGCCGTCCCACTCTCCAGCCGCGCCCAGGCAGCCTCCCTGGCCGCGTCGCCCTTCACCAGGAACGGCTTGAGCCCGGCGGTCATCATCGGCTTCCCCAGCGCCACGGAGACCAGGATCCCGATCCCGACCGTGCTGCTGACCCCGCTGTCCTTGGCCAGCATCAGCCGCGGGTCACCGGAGACGAAGCTGAGCATCAGTCCGACGATGTTGACGACGAGGATGAGCCCGGCGAGCCCGTTCAACGTCCGCTTGCTGACCGCGCTCCACATGGTCCGCCCGGCCGGCACCACGCTGCTCCAGGCGAGAGCGGCGAAGGTGCTCATCCCGAAAGCGCCCTTGAACAGGTAGTACGACCCGAGCGGCACCGCGACGTCCATGAGCAGCGGGGCGAAGGCGTTCTGCTTCTTGTGCTGGTTCGTCGTCATGCCCTTAGCTTCGCCGCCGGGAGGGGTCCCCCAGTAGAAACGATCGTCCGGAGCTACGCATGACAAATGTCAGCCCGGGACCGGATCGACCGTCAGATCAGCAGGTCGGGCAACTCCCGCAGCTCGGAGAAGAGTTGAGTGGCCCCGGCGAGCTTCGCGGCCGGCGTCATCGCGGTGAACCCGTACACGTCCATCCGGGCCGCCACAGCCGCCCGCACCCCCAGCGGACTGTCCTCGACGACCACACACCGCTCCGGCGCCACCCCCATCCGCCGGGCCGCGTGCAGGAAGAGATCCGGCGCCGGCTTCCCCTTCCCGACATCCTGCGAGCTGAAGATCCGCGCGTCCTCGAACCACCGGTCCAGCCCGGTCTTCCGATGCCCCACCCGAATCCGCTCATGGCTCCCGGAGGACGCCACGCAGTACGGCACCCCGTCCGCGGCCAGCTTCGCGAGCACGTCCACAGCGCCCGCCACGGGCTCGAGCTCCTCCTCGAAGGCCGCGAACACCCGCCGGTGGAACGTGTCGTCGAACTCCGTCGGCAGCCGCTGCCCTGTGCGCTCCTGGACCAGGTCGTGGATGCGGTGCATCGCGGACCCCATGTAGTCACGGATGGAGTCCTCGTAAGAGGTGGGATGCCCGATCTCGGTCAGATAGGCCGCCAGCAGCCGATTGGAGATCGGCTCACTGTCCACCAGGACACCATCGTTGTCGAAGATCACCAGGTCGTAGCGCATGCCTAGACCCTAAACGAGCCCAAACGCAGAAAACCCCCGCACCATAAGGTGCGGGGGTCTCCCGTAATATTTGTTCGGCGGTGTCCTACTCTCCCACAGGGTCCCCCCTGCAGTACC
>NZ_JBHWUU010000141.1:2023-11707 GCF_042737375.1 Streptomyces sp. NPDC060000 | reverse complement strand
CAGCCGACCTGTTCCGCGGGAACGTCCCGCCAGCTCACGCCCTTGCACAGCACGTAGACGATGCCGCGCAGCGCAGCGCGGTCGTCTGCAGGCAACCGCCCGGGATACCGATACCGCCTGGGCGGACGAACCGGCAGCAGCGGGGCCACACGCTCCCCCAAGTCATCAGGCACAAGATCAGCGGACACCCAACAGATCCTGCCGACACGACACCCAACTGCCAAGCCCCACAACACATTTCATTCTGAAACGATCAGTAAGCAGCTTCTTCCGGAGAGCGGTCTCGTCCCAGAGCTGGATGACGAGGCTGTGCTCCTTCTCCCTCGCCTTCGTCCACGTGTCCCACCATGCCGTCATGGGGCCGTCCATGCTGGAGGGGATGCACAAAATCCAGCTGGCGATGGTGTGGCCGTTCTTGACGGCTGCCTTCAGCACGTTGTCGAGCGACTCTTCGACCTGCTGTACGTGCTTCTTGGTGGTGACCGGCATGAAGTACTTGGACTGCCACACCGTGATCGCTCCGCCGAGGTTTCCGGCGAAAGCGTCGATACCCCAGTCGCCCGGGTTGGCAGCGACGGACCGTACATTTGGGGTCGTCGCGGCGGCAAGCTGAGCGATCATCGTCTCGAAGTCGTCGCGGGCTCCGCCGGGGCTTCCCCCGCGGACTGCGTGCACGTCGAAGCTGATTGGCTGGACACCCGTCGGCACGGCTATCGAGTCAGGCACACCCACCCCCCTGCACCGGTGGCTGCACACAGGATGTTCCCCAAGCGTCACACACCGTATCGGTGGAGCCTAACCAACGGCCCCTCTTCTGATCAAGAAGTGGAACGCCGGCATATTAGATGCCGCGCTGGTTGACGAAGCCGAGGGATGTCAACCCCTCGGCCGCACAGAGACGGTCGGAGGCGCCGCCCACGCTGGTCTGGAGGAGCTGGTATGCGGCGCCCTGACGTGGCGTAGTCGCGTGACGCCCTGCGCGTGCTCCGCCACAGTCTCACCAGTGCGTCCCTCTCTTCCCCGGACGCCGCGAGGATCTGCCGACGCAGGTCCTCGCGGCGCTTGTGCAGCCGCGCAAAGACGCCCTGTAACTCGGTCTGTTCGCTGTCCGGCCTGGTAACCGGGCCGACCCGAGAGAGGTCACCGTCAGGCGGGGTGGGTTCTGCCCCGGCTCTGGGTTGTCGAACGCTCCCACACCTGGGTCATGCACGCCCGCCGGCACGCACGCCACGACGAACGGCTCATCCAGCTCTCGGAATCACTGATCACCTGGGTGGCGATCACCCTTGATGCCCAGGCGCATCACCCGGCGGGCCTCCCGCAGGAGCGGACAGCCAGCCCCCGTGAGGCCTACCGCGACTGATCATCGGTGGCACTTACGGTCAGCAGCGTCACCCAGAGGCCACCGAGCCCAGACCGGGTGCACATCGTCCCATACCGTTATGTCGCCTGCCGTACATCGGGCCGGGCGACTGGTTGCGGCACAGAGCGAGGATGAACGGGCGGTGGAAGCCGAAGACGCGCCAGGCCAGCGCGTCACCGACCGAGCGCAGCTGGCGAGCCAGCCGCTCGCACACGTCGTGCTCGAAACGCCAGGTCGCGATGTCGGCGGGGTCGCGGCCTGACTGGAGCTCCGGTACCTCCGGTTGCGGCTGCTTGCCGTTGCGCATCCGGGTGACGGCACGCTTGAACTCCCAGCGGTCCTTCAGTTCGCGCGGCTCGGCAAAGTCGACATGCCGGTCCCGCTGAACGCACCGCCGCCCGCCCGCGTTCGGCGCATCACAGCAGGTCTGGGAGGATGGCCGGCAGCTGTCCGTACCGGGTCCGGGAACCCGCGGGCGGCGAGAGGCGGGCGGGTACGGGGAGCGGCCCGGCGGGCGGGAGAGCGGAGCGGTGCGGAACATGCCGGAGTACCCGGAATACCTCGCTGCGGTCGTGTTCGCTGCGGGTGGCGTCGTCAACGCCCTGCTGGCGCCGCACCGGTTCTCCACCGCTGTCCTGTTCTGCCTCGCGGTGACCTCTGCCGGACTAGGCGTGTCTGGTCGCAGGGCGGCAGCCCACCCGACCATCGCCACCGTCCTCGCCGTCGCCGCCCTGCTCCTGGCGCTCGCGGTGGGCCTGCTGCTGCTGGCCGACGGCGTCCTTCTGGTCCGGCGCTACGGACCGCAGGCAGCCCTGCTGGCGACCGGGGCCGCTGGCTGCGCGGTGCTGGCGGTGCTCGGCCTCGACGCGGTCTTCCACGAGGTCGGCGGCGAGGCGTTCGGTGCCCTGGTGGTCGCGGTGAACGCGGCCGCGGGATACCTCACTCTGCTCTTCCTGGTATTCGCCGGTTACGTACTCGTCCGGGGCCGCAGCACCCCCCTGCCGGAAACCACCCATGTCGTCGTCCTGGGCGCCGGGCTCAACGGCGACCGGCCCGGCCCGCTGTTGACCCGCAGGCTGGAGCACGCCCTCGCGCTCGACGCCGCCCGTGCACCGGACACGCCTCGTGTGGTGTTCGTCGTCTCGGGCGGCCAGGGCGACGACGAGGTCCGCTCCGAGGCGGAGGCGATGGCCGACTATCTGCGCGGACGCGGAGTGCCCGCCGACCGGATCGTGCGGGAAGACCGCTCCGTCAACACCGGGCAGAACCTCCGCTTCAGCGTGGCCCTCGTGGACGGCACCACTCCCGGCCACCGTGCCACGGTGGTCACCAGCGGCTTCCACGTCTATCGCACGACCCTGCTGGCCCGCCGCGTCGGCGCGCCGGTGCACGTCGTGGGCGCGCCGACCTCCCCCGCCTACTGGCTGGCCGCGACACTGCGCGAATTCGCCGCCGTCCTGTGGCTGGACCGCCTCCCCCTGGTCGGACTCAGCCTGCTGCTGTCAGTGCCGGTGGCGACGGCGGTCTTCGAGCACTGAAGCGCCGGGGCTTGGATGGACGTTTCACCACATGGCCACGCTCGGTGGTCGCAATCAGCATGACCAGATCATCCAGCAAGGGTCTGACACTGCCCGGCAAAGCCCTGACCAGGGCGGTCAAGGTTCGCTGGCAGGAACCGCAGTGGTCTGACTTCGGTGGCGATCGGTCAAGGACCGGTGTCACAGGACAATCCTGGTGTCGAGTGTCCGGTCTCCGTGAAGTCCGGGCTGTCTCAGTGTTCTCCGGGTATCCGTCCCGGCATCTCCCACCGGTCCGGGTGCACAGTCCCGATGCCCCTGACGCCAGCGACCACCCCGGCTCTTCCAGCCCTACGTACCCGACGGCACTTGCCCAGCGCTCGTCAGGACCCCGATAGTGCTGGCCCGTCCTGAACATCAAAGCAATGTCCTGTATCACCTCTCGCGCCGTGCACCGTGGACGAGCACTGGCGACTCTGCGAAGGTGAACCTGTGAGCGAGGGGAAGCGCGAAACGCTGGCCATCGCCTTGGACCACGCATGGCGTTGGTATGAGAACCGCCGCAGCCGCACGGGGCGCTGCTTCAAGTTGTCACTCTGTGGCTGGCGTTTTTGGGCGCAGGCTACGGTGCCGTGCTGCAGGCAAAGCTGTACGGCCTGGGGGGCGCGATAGGCATATTGGCTGCGGTCGGTCTGGTTGCAGCTGACCATGAGGCCACTCGCGTCAGAGCGTCGGCAGCACTGGCGGCTGACGCCGTCGCCGAACTTGAGGAACGTCTAGCTGACGCCACTGGTGTCCAGGCGCTACGCCTGTACCAGCGCGAACGCGCAAGCAATCCGCCCTCGCGACGTTCCTGGGCCTCGACCTTGGGCGCTGGGTGGTGTATGTGAGCCTCGCGACCTGCCTTGTAGCGGCCATCTACACCTGGGTGGGGCTGGCCTGACAGAGCACCGAGATTGAGGTGAGGCCAGCATCGGCCGTAGGGCGCAAGAAGAATTCCCCCTTGCGTGCCGACCACCGCGATGAGGCTGGTCAGGACTTGAGACACGGCGGTCGGGGCCGGGCATTACAACGGGAGCTGTATGCCGAGCTCTTGCATGGCGAGAGAAGGCGGGCCGCCTTCGGAGCGTTCGGTCTTGTAGCCCTTGACGCGAGGTTCGAGGGTGCGCGGGTCGACGGCTTCGGCGGGGGCGCTCTTTGCGTACAGGCCGTCGGGCTCGGTGTCGCGGTCATGGGGCAGGACCCAGAAGACGCGGCGACGGAACGTGCCAGAGGCGCGGGAGGCTTTGGCGTCGGGGCCGAGGATGGCGTAGCCGACCATGCGGCCGTCGCGGTGGTAGGCGGGCTTGCCCTTGCGGGTGGGCAGCCGGTCCAGGCTCTGGCGCACGTAGTCGAGCTGGGCAACGTCTTCCAGCCATACGAGGTCGACTTCGTGGCTGATCTCGTCCGCATCGATCAGGGAACTCATGCGCTGGCTTCCCTCTCTTCGTCGGTGAGCAGTCCGATGCCCGGGTAGTACTTGCGCTGGTTGGACAGGATCATCCCCTTGGGTGAGGCCAGCCCGACCAGTTCCCGGGTGCGGGAGGCGAAGGCGCGCGAGGACATGACCAGTGCGCCTTCATTGTTGCACCAGGTGGTGTAGGCGGCGTAGAGCGCCGTCTGCTCGGCGCGCAGGTCGGGACCCAGTCGGCAGCATTCCTCGTAGAAGCGGCCGGTGTGGTCCTCGGTTTCGGCGTAGGCGGTCGTGGCGATCCGGACGCGTTCGGGGCCGGTGAGATCGCGGTCGCCGCCCAGGTAGCGGCGAGCTCCGTCGATGAGCCAGCCGAGGATGCCCGGGCCTTCCTCCATCACGAGGAGGTCGGCCAGGTTGTCGATCTTGCGGTCATCGGGGACGACGCGCTCGAAGGGAATCAGACGCATGCGCCGCCAGAAGGCGAAGCCGCCGGTGCCGACTTCGGGGCGGTGGTTGCCCAGCAGCCAGAGTTTGTGGGTGGGTTCGAAGCTGAAGGGGTCCTGTCGCATGCGGCGAGCTTTGATGCGGTCGCCGCCGGTGAGGTGTTTGACCCGGGCTTCGTCGAACTTGTCGCCGGGTTTGATCTCCGAACAGACGTAGACGCGCCGGCCGTGGAGTTCGGCGAGGTCGGTGGGGTGGCCTTCGAACGGCTTGGCCATCAGGAAGCCGGGAGGGGCCGCGTCGGCGTAGTCGCCGAGCAGCTTCATCATGACGTCCAGGAGGACGGACTTGCCGTTCTTTCCCGTTCCCCAGAGGAAGGGAAGGATCTGCGCTCCGACATCGCCGGTGATCGAGTATCCGAGCAGCAGTTGCAGGTAGTCGATCATTTGCAGGCCTTCGGCGTCGTCGCCGAAGGTGTCGGTCAAAAAGCGCAGCCAGCGCGGGATGGGTGTCTGCTGCGGGCCGACGGTGGTGGAGCGGGAGTGGAAGTCCTTGTTCGGGTCGGGGGCCCTGAGCAGCCCGGTGCGCAGGTCGACGACGCCCTGGGGCGTGCACAGGGCGTAAGGGTCAGCGTCCAGACGGTCCGCTTTGAGCACCATGCCGGGCGCTGAGCGTGCCTGGGCGAGCATGGCGTTCATGCCGGAGGTCGACATGGCGCGGGTGCGGTGCTTGTGCAGGGCGGTTGTGGTGAACCGGCCGCGGGGGTCGTGCTCGGCGATGGTCTCGGCGAGGTCGCCAGCGGCCCACAGGACGGTTTCGTCTTCGTCGATCTGCCAGCGGGTGGTGTCCCACTGGTACCAGCCGATGTTGGGGACGTGCCGGTAGTCGTTGGCGTACAGCTTGACGAACAGTTTCGCGTTGCCGCGGTCGGTCAGTGTGTCCGGCAGGAGGCCGTTGGCGGTCGCTTCACCGCTTGACCGTTCGGCGGTGGCTTGTGCGGGCAGCGGCGTGGCGGGGGCCTGTGCGCGGATCTGGGCGGCGACGGCTTCGGGGTCGAACTCGAAGAGCGGCTCGATGCCGGGGGAGGTCACGGGCGCCTCCCTGTCGCGTGGAGGGGCTTCTTCAGGCCTGCGGCGAGGCCGCTGCGAATGATCTGCTCGATGCGCAGCTCCTGACCCGGGCGGGCCGCGGCCGCAGTGTCTTTAAGTGCCTGTTCGGCTTCCTGCTGGGAAAGACGGCCGGCGGCGATGAGGCCGCCGAGGGTGTAGGCGGCCCGGTTGAGGGCGTCGGAGAAGCCTGCGCCATGGGCGACCTGGCCGCAGGCTTCGACCGGCGCCAGGACCGCGGCGAGGGTGTGCTCGGTTTGGCCTCGGCGGCCGCCGGCGGCAAGCACGGCCTGCTGGGCGCGCGGCGGGACGGGCCGGGGAGCGGGAATGGCGGGCGCGGGCGAGTGTCCGGTGCGGTCGAGTTCTTGAGCGAGCCACAAAGGGAGGGCAGCAGGCTCGCGGGCCTCGCCGAGGGGAACGTAGCTGCCGTGGATGGTCGTGGTGCCGGGGGCGATGATGTAGCTGCCGTGGGCGCGGATGTCTACCTGCCAGGCCAGGGCGCGGCCGGGGCTGGAGCCGGCGGAGGCCTTCCAGTGGCGGTTGCCGGTGGTCCGGTACCAGACGTGGAGGCCCCCGGAGGGGGTGCGCACGCGCAGGGTGGTGGTGTCGTCGGCGGGGCTGTGCTGGCTGCGGAGGGCTGCGAGGACGGCGAGGGTGTGGAAGCCGTTGGCGAGGCCGGAGAGGTCGACCTGGTCGCCGATGGGGATGCCGGGCAGAATTCGGTCACGCGCCGGGGGCTGGGTGCCGTGAGCGTCGATGTCGATGACGACCAGGCCGGCCGGGCCGCAGGAGACTCCGATGCCGAACTCCGGGTGTTGTCCCCACCACTGCTGGATGCGGTCTTGGTTGAGGGTGGCTGCGTGGAAGCTGTGGCACCAGAGGCCTGCGCGGAGGCAGGGGCAGCCGGTCGGTGTGTGGGCGTTGGCACGGCAGTCGCTGCAGTTCGCGGCTGGTGTCTTGCGGCCTGGGGCGAGGGGGTGCACGGGCCAGCCGCGGCGGGCGCAGGCCTGTGCAGTGGCAAGGGCCGGAGCGACTGAAGGAGCGGGGATGGCTGAGCCGCTTGAGTCGCTGCGGGAAAACTGCAGCTCAGCAGGCATCTGCACCCCCCACTAGCGACCGAAGCGACTCAATGACAGACACAGCCTAGCGAACGGGGACGGTGGGGTCGTGGAGCACATGCAGAACAACGGTGCTCCTGTGTCGATGATGCGACCGGCTAGCACTCGTCCAGCGACCGAGCGAACAGCACAGCGACCCTGGACGGTTCGGTCGCTGCGTGACGGCAACAGCAAAAGGCCAGCTCAGGCAGGGTAGAAAGGCCGAACAGCGACTGAAGCGACTGAAGCTCTCTGTATATAACGCACACGCACACTCTCTCTGGAGCCCGTATATGCGCTGTCCGGTCGCTTGAGTCGCTCTCACTTCCAGGAGAACGCGCTGACCTGCCAGTTCTCCTGGCTCAGCCAGCCAGCGACTGGAGAACCGCTCAGTCGCTGGCCTTTCAGTCGCTCCCTGTCGAGTACAGCGACCCAAGCGACTGAAGCGACCGAGCCTCAGGCACCCGGGAACCGCGCGTCCGCAGAGCAGGCAGGTCCTCTCCCAATCAGCCCAGCAGATCCGATCGGCTGTTCGAGGAATTGATGCGCCAGATGCTCCAACCAACTGCCTCGATGCCCGATCCCCACCACTCGCCGCGGCAGTGTGACGTCGAAGGCAACCCCTGGTGCAACGCAGCGACCGAAGCGACTGAAACTCAGTGCTGGCTCAGGCGCGCTGGCCTGAGGGACAGCCCGGCCGGGGCGGCCCGCGAGCTCCGGCGGCGGCTGGTATGGCCGCCCTTGAGCTGCCGGCGGGCCCTCGCGCCTCGCGTGCGCTCCTGGCTCCCGGTGTACCGCAGCGACGCTGAGCGTGGCGGTACGGGGTCGGGAACCCTGCGGGTCCTGGATCTGCGCGGGCCCTTGGGGCTGCAGGCGCAGCACGATGCGCCGGTCCAGCTCGGCGCCGCCAACGTCACCTACCTATACCCGGGCCCGCTTCACGCAGGTGGCGATCTCCGTGAAGCCCTCCAGCTTCGGCCACATGCACGGCAGCAGAACGTCCTTCGGTTGGGTCCGCCGGTAGGGCTGTCAGGACGCTGCCCGCGGGCTCCGACCCTGAGCCTGACCTTGGTGTGACTCCGGTGAACGTGCACCATCGGCGCGCTTTGGGTGGAAGTGCGGCGGCTGCGTTGACAGCTGATGCCCGTGTGGAGGCGGCACGGGCGGTCCTGTCCCTGGACGCCAGCCTCGGGGACGGGCTAACGAGGCGAGGGACCCCGCGCCGTCGGCACGTACGTACTGTGATGAACTGGCCACTGATCACCAGAGATAGAGGGGGAGAAATGACGGCAGACGCAGAGCAGTTGCGCCAGGACGGGCACCATGTCGAGAAGTGGTCGCTCGGGTGGTTGCTGCTGTCGCTGGCGATGTGGGCGTGGTTCGGCTACCGGTTCCTGATGGACGACGACCGGGGACTCTTCGCACGCGCTGAAGACAGCCGGGCCCTGGTAGGCATACTCGCGCTGGCGGTCATCCCGACGATCATCACGGCGGCGACCCTTGTATACGCCCGGGTCCTGTTCCGCCTGGCCCGCCGGGCCTTGTAGGAGATTTACTTCGACATGGCGGGCACCTCCGGCGCTGCGGCGAGCCGGGGCTTGCCGCGCAGGAAGCGTCAGCCACGTAGTCTGCCGCCCCGCGGGTGGCCGCGCCCAGCAGCTCGGTGGCCCTCTGTCGCTCGCACGGTACGCGGAGGACGCCGCATGCCTCGCGCCCTCGTCCGCGTGGCGCCGGCCGATGACTGGATCAGTGCGGCAGCAGGGACGGAGTCGGCCAGGCCGGGTCACGGCGCCAGGCGATCCACCGGTCGGCCTCAGCGAACGGTCCACCCCGCTCGGCCAGCAGGGCGAGGGCTTGCTGGCGGGCAGCGTCGACGCGCGCGTGCTCCGTGTCGTCGATGATGCCCAGGCGCCGGGCATGGGCGTATTCGGCCTCATCCTTCCACCGCCAGCTGGACAGGTCCGTCTCGACGAGGAGGTCGACGAGCAGATCGAAGGTGTCGAAGCCGGACGCCCGACGGACGCTCGGGCGTTCGAAATTGACGTACCAGGTGAGCAGCCGGTGGTCGGCATCGCCGCTGTAGAAGGCGTTGACGCTGAAGTACGCGCCCGGCGCCTTCCACAAAAGCAGCACCGTCTCCTGCCACTCCCCCTCGGTCAGCGTCCAGGTGCCGTCCGCGAGTTGCCGCACCGCGTCCTGGCGCGAGACGGACAGCTCACCGGCGCGGACCCTCGCGTAGACCTCGGGCACCCGCACCCCGGCCCCGGCCAGACGGCAGTGACCAGGGCCGTGGGCGAGTCCTCGACCACCCGCAGGGCCTGCGCACTCCACACGCGTCCGCGGAACACATCACGCCGCTGCACCGTCTGGCCGGCAACGAAGGACTCCACCCTGACCACCTCCCGTTTGAACAACGCTCACACGTCGTACGGGGTGCGGGCCACCAGACACCACCGCGGGCGAAGATGCCCGGCAGCCCGCCCGGGGCTACGTCGAATCCTCCGGCTCGGGTTCGTCTCCGCGGCCGCGACCGTCAGCGGCCGCGGAGACGTCCACGCCGAGCAACAGCTTCGAGTGGCGGGGCGGGGCCGGGCGGGGGGGGCCCCCCGTAGGGGGAGGAGTAGGGAGGGCAGGGGGGCGTTTAGGTAGGGTTTGGTCACACTGGGGGTAGGGGTCGGGGGGGGGGGTGGGCGGGGGGGGGGGGCAC
>NZ_JBHWUU010000141.1:0-2013 GCF_042737375.1 Streptomyces sp. NPDC060000 | reverse complement strand
CCACCGCCTGTGCACCCTGCCCGCGCCCCCCCCCCCCCGCCGCCGGCCCCCCGACCCCGCCGTCCACCCGCCGCGTCGGCCCCCCCCCGCCCGGCTGGGCCCGCCACTGCTTCTCCGTCTGCTTCCGGAGGCACAGGCTCATTGAAGGACGGTTGCAGAACCAGGGCGATACGGTGGCGGGGCGGGCAGTCGACGAGGTCGTGGACCAACTTTGGCCTCCCCTCACAGAGATCCAAGGGTCGCAGCATCCGCCTTTACCCACACGCGAAGCACGTGACACCTCCCGTACGCGGTGTCGTTCCGTCTCGTTGATCTGCTGGGCCGCTATGGTTCTGGGCTGCGGCAGGATGCGCACGCCGCGAGCCTGCGTCCGGTACCCCGCACCGGTCATGCACCAGACCAAGGACACCGGAACCGACTAGGAGCTGTCCGGCTGATCACGGCAAAGCGGCTCGAGCGGGAACCGAACTGATCCTTCCTTGGTCAGTGTGAGTGAAGTACCTCGGTCGTTGCGGGGGATGTAGGCCGGTCCGCTTGCTCGGTCACTCTGCGGCGCGGTGTTCAGGGGAGGCGCAGGGATGCACGTGGCGGGGGCGGAACGCGGGGCGCCCGCTTCTGCCCCGGGGTTCGGCTGGTACTTGCTGGCTCCCGCCCTCGCCGCCTTTGGCGCGTACGGCGGCACAGTCTGGACCATTCGGTCGTGGGCGAGTTGTCCCCTCGGGAACGACGCCAGCAGCAACGTAGGGCTGCTGATGACGCTGACTGTCGTGTGGCTCTGCATGACTCTGTTGCTGCTTCTGCTCCAACTCGCAGTGCGGAGGTGGCCCCTTCGGGGTGGGCGGGCAGCCATGTGGCTCGCACCGCTCGCGGCTGTCATCGCACTGACGTTGCTGTACCGGTTCGGGATGGATTGGCCGTACCACCCGTCCGGAGGTCAGTGCACGGAGGGCTATCCGCTGTTTCCGTTCACAGGCAAGACGGGCCCGCACTCCGCCGAGTAACCGCTGCCGGGTCGGTCATGTGCGGAGCCAGATGGCGAGGGCTGCGGCGGTGGCGGTGCCGAGATAGACGTAGCCGCGCTTGTCGTATCGGGTGGCGATGGCTCGGGCGTTCTTGAGCTTGTTGATGGCTCGTTCGACGGTGTTGCGTTTCTTGTACCGCTCTTCGTCGAAGCCTGGTGGCCGTCCGCCGCGTGAGCCTTTACGCAGGCGAGTGGCCTGGCTGTCGGTCTTCTCCGGGATCGTGTGGCGGATGCCCCGCTGTCTCAGGTACTTGCGAACAGGGCCGTTGCTGTATGTCTTGTCGGCCGCGAGGCTGTCCGGCTTCACGCGCGGCCTTCCCGCGCCGAACTCGGGACGCGGATCTTGTCCAGCACGGCGATGAACTGAGTGCAGTCCGCCCGCTGGCCTGGAGTGACGATCAGGGACAAGGGGCGGCGTCGGCCGTCCGCGCTCAGGTAGAGCTTGCTGGTGAACCCGCCCCGCGAACGGCCCAGGCCCTCACCTCCAGCACCACCTCCACCGGGCGGGCGACAAGACTCTGCCACGGCGTCTCGCCCTGGTGTTCCCCATTTTCGGCCCCCTTTGAGCCGGGTGCCGGCGGTGGAGCGATGCGGGCGCCGGCCGCATGCTGGTGCGCGCGGACGATGGTGGAGTCGACCGAGATGTCCCAGTCGATCTCACCCGCCGCGTCGGCCGCGGCCTGGACCCGCTGGAGCAGGCGTTCCCAGGTGCTGTCGCCCGACCATAGCCTGTGGCGCTCATAAACGGTCTTCCACGGGCCGAACCGTTCGGGCAGGTCACGCCACTGCACCCCGGTCCGTACCCGATGAAGAATCCCGTTGATCACCTGCCGGTGATCCCGCCACCGGCCACAACGCCCGTTACTGACCGGCAGGAACGGCCGCAGCCGTTCCCACTCGGCATCCGTGAGATCACCCCGCCCCATGTCCACATCAACGACGCGGGCATGGACTAGTCACATGATCGGCCGGACAGGTCCCAGGACCTGTCC